>NZ_JAVRHP010000109.1:0-10038 GCF_031846505.1 Autumnicola edwardsiae | reverse complement strand
GGGCGAAAAGTTTGGAGCAGATATGGAAGCCTGGGGAGAAAAATTTGGTAAAGAAATGGAAAAATGGGGAGAACAGTTTGGCAAAGAGATGGAAGCCCGTTTTGAAGATAAGGAAAATAAGGTATTTGTATTGTCTAATGATGGCGGTAAGGCAAAAAAAAGAATACGAATAAGTCTTCCTAAAAATGCCAATTTGATCCTTAATGTGCGGCATGGAAAGTTAAATTTGCCGGGGACCACTTTTAACCTTAAAGCCAGCGTTTCTCATGGATCCCTTTCAGCAAATACACTTGCAGGGAAGCAAACCGATGTAAAAGTTTCTTATTCGCCAATAAAAATAAAACACTGGAATTATGGGGTGCTGAGTACAGATTATGTGCAGGATTGTACTATAGATAAGGCCAC
Source organism: Autumnicola edwardsiae (assembly GCF_031846505.1). Taxonomy (NCBI): domain Bacteria; kingdom Pseudomonadati; phylum Bacteroidota; class Flavobacteriia; order Flavobacteriales; family Flavobacteriaceae; genus Autumnicola; species Autumnicola edwardsiae. The sequence continues at coordinate 9,633 of NZ_JAVRHP010000109.1, read as the reverse complement.
CAGTATCAAATTAAGTTCTAATTCCAGCGATGTGATCGTAAAAGAAATTACTGAAACAGGTATTCTTACGGGGTCTTTTGGAGATTTAAATATTGTAAAGCTGGCGCCCGAATTTAAAAACCTGAGAATAACACTTGAGAATAGTGATTTAGAACTCTCTTTACCAGATACTGCTTTTAATTTTAGTTATGATGGAACCCAAAGCGATATTGCTTATCCCAAGTCTATGGAGTTAAAATCTACAAAAACTTACGATAATATAATTTTAAACGGTTACAATAAGAGCAGAAACGGCTCAGGAACTGTAAGTATTAAAGCAAGTTTTAGTGATGTTTTGGTAAATTAAAAATCTAAACTTATTTTTAGCCGATAGAAAAAGGTCGTCTAAAGGCGCAAAATTTCAAAAGGACGAAATTGTGCATTTTTGACGATCTTTTTTGCTGAAAATATGCCGAATGAAATCTGAAACTTTTGCTGAATTTATTGCCGGACTTACTACAGGATTCACTCCCGTAGTTGCAAACCTGGAACAGGGAGAATATGCACCAATAGATCTTTCTGAAAACAACCCCGAAATTCTGAAACTGGAAATGCTTTCTTCCGAAGCTTTTTCTGTTTTTCTGAACAATTCCCTGAGAAAAGTGGGTAAAAAGGCCGCCTACGGAGGTTACAATGAGACACGAAACCTCTATAAAAGGAGCAATCTGTTCAATAGAAATACTGAAGAATTCCTGAACAGGAACATACACATAGGTTTGGACATTTGGGCTGCAGAAGGTACCGCCGTAATGGCTGTTCTGGACGGGAAAATTCACAGTTTTCGGGATAATGACAATTTTGGAGACTATGGCCCCACAATTATCCTGGAGCATGAAATGAAAGGTAGAAAATTCTATACATTATATGGACATTTAAGTAGGAAGTCACTTTTGGGACTGGAGGCAGGGCAGGAAATAGCTCAATTTCAGGAAATAGCCCAGCTGGGGGAGCCTTTAGAGAACGGAGATTATGCGCCACATCTTCATTTTCAGATTATGGAGGATTTAATGGGAAATTCCGGTGATTTTCCAGGAGTTGCCTCTAAAAAAGAAATTGAATTGTACCTTAAGAATTGTCCCGATCCTAATTTATTGCTTAAAATTTAAGTTTTGAGTATTCCGCTGACCACCCCGGCCTTCGGCCACCCCTCCTTTATAAGGAGGGGAGCTCTTGTTGCTGCAATTTAGGTGTTGCCTCAAAAATGACAAATATCGACTATACCACCTTGACCTGTGGTCAACCATTCTTAAAAACGGAGGTTAGCTTTTGTGTTTCCAATTTTTGTCAACTGGCACTGGATTATTTGGATAGGTCCTGAATTTCTTTTTTAAGTTCTACCAGATATTTTTTTACAATAACCCAGACTATTGCGTTATCAATGCTGTTATAGGCATGGATTAATCGGTTTCTAAATCCGATGATCTGTTTGTCTTTGTGAATTGAAAAATCTGGTTCTAACTTTTTTACCTTACTTAAAGCTTCTCCAATTATGGCTAATTGTCTTTCGACCGCGCTTTGAGTTTTTACGTCATGGTGATACATCTTAAAGTTTGGAGTATCAGCTATGAAATCTTCAATTAAGTCGATAGCTATTAATATATCAGAGAGGTACTTCCTGGCTTTCTCCCTCATAAATCAGAACTTTGGTGGTGTCAATATTTTTCTTTAGAACTGGATTCCTGAGCGAAGAGGGTGTTAGTAAATCCACTTTTCGTTGAAAGAAATCTTCTAATTTATCCCAGATAGCTAAAAGTTTATCTCCCCTTTCTAAAGGATCGTTTTCTTCAATTTCGATTAATAAATCGATATCGCTGGAATTTTCATCAAATTTGTCGGTTATGGAAGAGCCAAAAGCATATAAATTTTTGACATTATATGATTTACATAATGCTTTAAATTCAGCCAGGTTGGGTTCTATGCTAGCTATTACTTTCATAAAGCTAATATAATCAATTTTCTCTTTGAATAAATCACTAGGTTTTGATTCCTAGTGACTTGTTGCTAACTGAAAAGAATGTTTTTTAAGCCACACCTATTATCTGACCACCCCGGACTTCGGCCACCCCTCCTTTAAAAGGAGGGGAGCTCTTGTTGTTTGCTCCAATTTAGGTGTTGCCTCAAAAATGACAAATATCGATCTTTGTAGCACGCCAGCCTTCGGCAACCTTGCTAAAAGGAGGGGAGTATATTTAGGAACGACCTCCGAACTCTAAACAACAAAACAAAAAAACCCGAAAAACTTAAATAGTTTTTCGGGTTTTTTTAATCTTTCTACAGTCTACAGACCACCATCTACTCATTATCCACAAGCACCCAGTCTCCTTTATCCAATAGGGGGATGGCCTGCTTATACTTCATGGTTTTGTTTTCACCACTCATCACATTTTTAACCGTGATCTTGTCGTTACGGCCAATCTTGGGTTTGTCCCTTACTACAGTCTCTGTAACTTGGGGTTTAGGTTGTTGGCGTTGCCCTGCAGCACGGTTTTGAGCGGCTCTCTCGTCTATATTCTGAATTTCCTCTTTAGAGGTCTCCACCTTTTCACGTTTTCTGGTCTGTCTCGCTTCCTGGATGTTTGAAACATTCCCTTCGGGAATTTCTCCTTTAAACAGGAACCCTATAACGTCCCGGTTTACCTGATCGAGCATTGTTTTAAAAAGTTCAAAAGCCTCAAATTTATAGATCAATAACGGATCTTTTTGTTCGTGAACTGCCAGCTGAACGCTTTGTTTCAGCTCATCCATTTTCCTTAAATGGGTTTTCCAGGAGTCATCTATAATTGCAAGGGTAATATTCTTTTCAAAATCTTTTACCAGCTGCTTTCCTTCAGTCTCGTATGCTTTTTTGAGATTGGTGACTACCTGTAGAGTTTTGCTGCCATCTGTAAAAGGCACCGAGATTCGTTCGAAGTTATTTCTTTCATCTTCATGAACCTGCTTAATTACAGGGAATGCCCTGGAAGCGCTGTGTTCCATCTTTTCCTCGTAATGTTTATATGCAGCTTTATAAACTTCGCCTGCTATTTTCTGAACGGTCATCTTTCCAAAATCTTCTTCAGAAACAGGAGAACTCATAGAAAAGTAACGAATCAGTTCAAATTCGAAATTCTTATAATCTGATGCCATTTTATTGGTTTCAGCAATAGCTTCCGAAGTGTCAAATATCATATTTGCGATATCCACTCTTAAGCGATCGCCAAAAAGAGCGTGGTACCTACGCTTGTAAATCACTTCCCGTTGGGCATTCATCACATCATCATATTCCAGCAGACGCTTACGAATCCCAAAGTTGTTCTCTTCCACCTTCTTCTGGGCCCGTTCTATAGATTTTGAAATCATGGAATGCTGGATGACTTCACCTTCTTCAAGCCCCATCCTGTCCATCAATTTCGCAATCCTGTCAGATCCGAATAATCGCATAAGGTTATCTTCCAGGGATACATAAAACTGCGAACTTCCGGGATCTCCCTGTCGTCCACTACGACCTCTTAGCTGCCTGTCTACACGCCTCGAATCGTGGCGTTCTGTACCTACAATAGCCAGACCACCGGCATCTTTAACTTCTTTGCTCAACTTAATATCGGTACCACGACCGGCCATGTTGGTGGCGATGGTTACAATTCCAGATTTACCTGCTTCAGCAACAATATCTGCTTCCTTCTTGTGCATCTTCGCGTTCAGCACGTTATGCGGAACATTACGAAGCTTAAGCATTCTACTTAATAACTCCGAAATTTCTACGGAAGTGGTACCAATCAGCACCGGCCTTCCCTGCTTAGAAAGATCGGTAACGTGGTCAATCACCGCATTATATTTTTCGCGTTTGGTTTTGTACACCAAATCTTCTTTGTCGTTTCTGGCAATAGGTCGGTTCGTCGGAATTTCAACAACGTCCAGTTTGTAAATTTCCCAGAATTCACCGGCTTCGGTCACTGCAGTACCCGTCATCCCCGAAAGCTTGCGGTACATTCTAAAGTAATTCTGAAGTGTTACGGTAGCGAACGTTTGCGTGGCATCTTCAATCTTCACATTTTCTTTTGCTTCAATTGCCTGGTGCAATCCGTCGCTATAACGGCGACCTTCCATAATACGGCCTGTCTGCTCATCAACAATCTTTACTTTATTATCTATAACAACATATTCTGTGTCTTTTTCGAATAAGGTATAAGATTTAAGCAACTGCCGCATGGTATGGATACGCTCGCTTTTTACACTGTATTCACGGAAAAGTTCTTCTTTCTTTTCTGCTTCCTCTTCTTTTGGCAGCCCTTCTCTTTCAATCTTGGCGATTTCCATTCCAATTTCCGGCATCACAAAGAAATCTGGATCATCTTTTCCGGAGAGAAATTCAATTCCCTTATCTGTAAGGTCTATTTGATTGCTCTTTTCTTCAATGGTGAAGTAAAGCTCTTCATCAATTTTAGGCATCTCACGGTTATTGTCCTGCATATACTGGTTTTCAGTTTTTTGCAGTAACTGCTTAATCCCTTCTTCACTTAAGTATTTAATAAGCGCCTTGTTTTTTGGAAGTCCGCGGTAAACTCGCAACAATTGTTTTCCACCTTCTTTAGTGTCGCCGGCAGCAATAAGTTTTTTTGCTTCAGCAAGTATTTTTACAAGATGTTTACGTTGTGCTTCAACAATGCTTGCAACAGCAGGTTTTAATTCATTAAACTCGTGAACATCACCTTTTGGGATAGGCCCCGAAATAATAAGCGGTGTACGGGCATCATCAATTAAAACCGAATCCACCTCATCCACAATCGCGTAGTTATGAGGGCGCTGCACAAGATCATCTGGCGCATGGGACATATTATCCCTTAGATAATCAAAACCAAATTCGTTATTTGTTCCGTAGGTAATATCTGCGTTGTAAGCTTTTCTCCTCGCTGCGGAATTTGGGCGGTGATAATCAACACAATCCACGCTAAGACCGTGGAATTCAAAGATAGGGGCCATCCAGGCACTGTCCCTTTTTGCAAGGTAATCATTCACAGTTACCAAATGAACACCATTTCCGGTTAATGCGTTGAGGTACATTGGGAGGGTTGCAACAAGTGTTTTACCTTCCCCGGTATGCATCTCTGCAATTTTACCCTGGTGCATGGCAACACCACCTATTAGCTGAACGTCATAATGAACCATATCCCAGGTTACCGGTTTGCCGGCAGCATCCCAGGAATTGTTCCAAATGGCAAAATCGCCATCGAGGTTTACGTAATCTTTTTCAGCAGAAATTTCGCGATCAAAGGAAGATGCTTTTACCCTTAGCTGCGTGTTGTTTACAAACCTTTTAGCAGTTTCTTTAACAGTAGCAAAGGCTTCGGGAAGAATTTCGTTAAGGATACCTTCTGAGATTTCATAAGATTTATCTTTTAAAGCATCAATTTCAACGTAAATATCTTCCTTGCGGGTAATATCTTCAGATTCATCTGCTTCTTTCTCAAGGGCTATAATTTTTTCGTTTACTTCCTTTAGGGCATCTGCAATTTTTGCTTTAAAAATAGCAGTTTTTGCTCTTAGTTCATCGAGGCCCAATGCTTCATATTCAGATTCATATGCCTTTATTTGTTCAACTATGGGTTGTATCTCTTTGACGTCTTTTTTTGATTTGTCGCCAACAAATACTTTTAATACAGAATCTAAAAAACTCATAAGTTTTTTGTTTTAATATGTTTCAAATGTAAGCAAAAAAAAAGCCTCACTTTGGAGACTTTTTTGCTTTATTTCTAATGGTTTGTGTCAATATTCATCCTCATTCCAGAGATAATCATCGTCTGTGGGATAGTCTGGCCAAATCTCTTCAATAGAATCGTAGGAATCTCCTTCATCCTCGATGGCCTGCAGATTTTCAACAACTTCTAAAGGCGCACCCGTTCTGATTGCATAGTCAATTAATTCATCTTTTGTGGCAGGCCATGGCGCATCACTTAAGTAAGATGCTAATTCTAAAGTCCAATACATGATCGAATCTGGTTTATAATTTTTGCAAAAATAAATTTTTTGCTGATATAGCCAAGAAAAAAATCTTATAATTATTCAATACCGTTAAGAACTTATTCTAAAACCTTACTTTTTACAGTAGATTTAGAGAACAGAAGAAGAAGTTTTCAGGATTTTTCCGGAACCCATTTTATTTCTTCCGCCTGGAAGTATTTTGTCAATTTTCGTGCCAGCACAAAGAGATAATCAGAGAGCCTGTTAAGGTATTGCAGTACAGTGTCGTCAAAGGCTTCAATTTCATAAAGCGCTGTTGCTAAACGTTCTGCCCGCCTGCAAACACAGCGGGCTATGTGACAGAATGACACGCTTTGGTGGCCACCGGGAAGCACAAAATGCGTCATTTCCGGGAGCTCTTCGTTCATTTTATCCATTTCCTTTTCAAGAAACTCTATATCTTCAGCAGAAATTTTAGGAATGGATAATCTTTGTTTTCCATTTTTAAGCACTGCTTTTTCCGGATCTGTGGCCAGAACCGAGCCGATGGTAAAAAGCCGGTCCTGGATTTTGATTAGGTTTTGTTGAAGGTGATCCTCAATATCCTGATCCCTAAGGAGCCCTATATAGGAATTAAGTTCATCTACCGTTCCGTAACTTTCTATCCTTATATGATGCTTCGGGACCCGGGTTCCGCCAAATAAGGCAGTCGTTCCTTTATCCCCGGTTTTAGTATATATTTTCATTTTTTGTTTTTCTCCTGAAAAGTGTCTTCAGATTTTTCCTGCTCTCTGCGCTCCAAGTACCTTTTTCTAAAACTTCGGTTTTTTCGATTTTTACGGTTGTTCTTTGCACGTCCCGAATTCCTGCTGAAGTAGATGAAAATAGCAGCAATAATAGCCAGGTAAAGCCAGGTTTCCTGATCAAAATCAAGCATCTTGGTTTCTTTTCACGAAGATAAGAAAGTTTTTTGTCAAAGGACAATGGACAGTTGGCAATAAGCAATGAGTAATTAATAATTAGTTTTGCTTTAGAGACATAAAGATTTGATTTAACCTACTGGCAATATTTGGAAAAATGACAAACATTGTCGACTTTTATAGGAAAACAGCCCAATGACAACTTTGGAAAATATCAAATATCGTTTAATAGACCGAATTCTTATTACCCGAAATGAAGAATTGCTTTCTGCAATTGATAAAATCTTAGATTCGACACAAAGCGAAGAGGCCTTAAACTTAAATTCTGAACAAATTGAAATGCTGTTAATGAGCGAAAGAGATATTGAAGAAGAGAAACTTATTTCGGAAGATGATCTAAGAAAATCTGATTCTGAATGGATGAGCTAACGATCTTTTGGACCCATACTGCATTAGAACAAAGAAATTATATTTTTGAATATTGGAACAACCGAAACAAAAGTAGCAATTATTCCAGGAAGCTCAATTCATCTATTCTTGATCGTATTGGACTATTAAAAGGCAATCCTGAAATGGGAGTTAAAACTAATGTTGAAGGAACAAGAGCCATTTCATTAGGCCATTACTCTCTCCTCTATCAGGTAAATTTTCCACGAATTCTCATAACAGGATTTTGGGATAACCGGCAGGATCCAAAGAAACTCCTGAAATTTTTAAATCGTTAGAGATTGTTTACCTGATCAAAATGGTCAATAAGGAAGATACGTTGAGTAATTAATGGAAAGATTAGACATTTAACTCTTAACCTTCAACTTTTACCTTTTCCCTGCGTTCATCACTCTCTACTACACCATCTCGTAAACGGATAATACGATGGGCGTGTTCTGCAATATCTTCTTCGTGAGTTACGAGGATTACCGTATTGCCTGCAGCATGAATTTCATCGAAAAGGTGCATAATTTCTACCGAAGTTTTGGAGTCCAGATTTCCGGTAGGTTCATCGGCAAGGATTATAGAAGGTTTGTTCACGAGTGCACGGCCAACGGCAACCCGCTGTCTTTGTCCGCCGGAAAGTTGATTGGGTTTATGATCCATACGATCACCAAGGCCAACGTTGGTAAGAACTTCTTGAGCCCTTTTGGTCCTGTCAGATTTTGAGTAACCGGCGTAAACCATAGGAAGTGCAACATTATCCAGAGCAGTAGTACGCGGTAATAGGTTAAAGGTCTGAAAAACAAAACCGATTTCTTTATTTCGTACTTCAGCAAGTTCATCATCAGTCATCTTGCTTACATCCTTCCCATTCAGGATATAAGATCCCGAAGTTGGAGTATCAAGACATCCCAGCAAATTCATTAAAGTAGATTTTCCAGATCCTGAAGGTCCCATAAATGCCACATATTCGCCACGCTCTATATTGAGGTCTATTCCCTTAAGAACTTTTACAGTTTCCTGACCCAGCGGAAAATCCCTGGTGATATTGGTAATTTCAATGACTCTGCTCATTTGTAAAGCTATTTTCACAGGATAAGACGCAAGTTAACGACATTTGTTACAATTGTACAATTTTTATGTTGTAGAGTGAAGGAGGAAAAGAGGTAAAGAGTGAATAGTGAAATCAAACTTTTATGATAGAATGAAATTCGGGGGAGAAGGTGGAGCGGGACAATCCTCTCCGTGCTTTTAATGTAAAAGAAAACTTTTTAACTTTTAACTCGTTAACTTTTTGACTTATTTAGCCTACAGCCTGATATTGAAATGCTGCTTTGCCTGTTCTTTTCTGAAGAAAATAAGGCCCCAATAGAAAGTGTCGATAGAGACCGTAACTTCAGGATGGTTTTTAATTTCTTCCCAGGCTTTTTCCATTTCCGGTGACCAGTGGATATCGTCAAAAATAAAAACGGAATTATTCTTAGCAGTAGGCAGTAATTTATGGAAGTATTCCAAAGTTGGTTGTTTCTGGTGATTTCCGTCGAAAAAAACCAGGTCAAATTTTTTTAGTTCGTAGTTCGTAGTTTGTAGTTTTTGGTTTGTAGTTTGTAGTTCTGAGTTTGTTGTCTCTCCACTTTCTTCTCTCCACTCTCCACTTTCCACTTTCTTGTCTCCTGCCTCTTGATTCCTATTTTCCTTTTTCTCTCTCCACTCTCCACCAATTACTTCCTCCAGCGTATCCTCAAATTTGCCAATTTTCAGCTCAATATTATTTAATGCGAATTTGTCGAACTGCTGTTGGGCGATATTTGCCGTTTCCGGGCATCCTTCTAAAGTAATTAACTTAGCGCTTTTATTTCCAGCCATTGCTGAAGTCGCTATACCCAGTGAAGTTCCCAATTCCAGTACATTTTTACATTCAAGATAGTTCACCAGCCTGTAAAGTAACTTTGCACGTCTTTCTGATATCCCAGCATTCTTTGCTACTGCCGAAATTTTACGTTTATCGGATTTAAAAACCCTGCTTCCCGCACCAAAATCGGTTATTTTGATAAAATTGTCATTTTTCAGCAAGCTTCTTCGGAAGGATTTCAGAAGGCCATACGCCGCATATTTCTTTTTATCATAAAAGCATTTCGTCACCAGCTCATACACAAAAGGGGAGTGGAGGCCGTGCTGATTTTGACTTTTGAGGAGGAATTTTATGTAGGATTTTAGGAGGTGCAAAACTGGATGTCTGTTGTGTTTTTCAGTGGAGAGTGGAAAGTGGAAAGAATTCTTATTTTCTTTTCTTGTTTTTGAGGTA
>NZ_JAVRHP010000108.1:0-10070 GCF_031846505.1 Autumnicola edwardsiae | reverse complement strand
ATCCATTGGCAAATTTTCTTTTCTTCCAGGTCGTAATTAGTAACTTTTTCTTTATTAATGATCGCATTAGGGATAACGATCATCTTATTTTGGTAGTTTTTGATAATGGTATGTCTCAGGGTAATATCGGTTACTGTACCTACCAGAGTGTCAGTAATTTTAATCACATCTCCCACCCGAAAGGGTTTGAAAGAAATAATAAACACTCCTCCCACGAGGTTAGCAAGTGCTTCCTGAGAGGCAACCCCAACCACAACTGCCAGGATACCGGCACCACCAATGGCGGTTTGTGCTATTCCTCTCAAGGCAGGAAAGGCCAGTGCCGCCAGGATAATTCCGAAGAAATAGACCGCAAATACACTTAAATATCGTAGAAATTTATAACTGGTGGGGTCTCCACCCGAAGCAGTGGTTTTTTTTATGGCCCGGGAAAATAAGGTTTCCACGATGCTGGCTCCTACAATAGTGAATATCAGAATAAATCCCAGGTAGAGGATAAGCTCAAAATTTCTTGTGGCAACATCATATTTATCTTCAGAAATAAAGATAAAACTAAGAGCAGCGATTCCAAGGATAATCCATAAGGTATTTAATACTCGCTTTACCAGATTAATAGTGGTAGGCTCCTCGTTGGGATATTTTTCTTTGGCTTTTTTTGCAAGCCAATTGTGTAAGAATTTTGTAAGAGCTAAAAGAATTAAAACGATACCTATTACTACAAGGGCGAATACTATGGCTTCGCGATAAGTGTTCCAGAATTCAGTCATAATAAAATATCTTAATTAATATTAAATTGATAAGTTGGCGTAGCTACCGAACTATCCAAACAAGTTAAAAATTCATTTTTAACCGAAGGATGAATTGTAAAGGACACTTTTAAATATGATTTTTCCGATAAAGCATCAATAAAAAGTAATAGCCTCTCAAGGTCTGAGGCAGAATAAGTCTCACCAATATTTACTTCAAGTATTTGATCTTTATTATGATCGTAATAAAACATTTCCTCTATTTTTTGAAGTTCTCAAACCTTTCAGGAAAAACTGTGAATGTTTAACCAAAAACCTGAAAGGCCTGGAACTATATAAATTTTAATGCGATGCACTAAAATCGACTTCAAGTTCATCTATTTTTCTTGCGTCTTTTTTTGCTTTTTTCTTCTCAATTTCTCCCTTCCATACATCAATTACAACATACATTACGGGTACAATAATTACGGTAAAAATGAGCGAACTCATTAAGCCTCCCATAAGTACCAGGGCCAAACCGTTTTTCCAGGCAGAACCTGCTCCTCCGGCAAATGCAATAGGAATCATCGCAATTACCATTGCGAGGGTGGTCATAAGGATCGGCCTTAACCTGGATAATCCTGCGCGTACAACCGCTTCCACACTTTCTATGCCTTCCTCTTTATATTGATTTGCCGCATCTACAATAAGAATGGCATTTTTAATCACCAGTCCTACAAGCATAATAAGTCCCAGGAAAGTAAATACTCCTAAACTTTCTTTAAACAATGCAAGAATGAGAAAAGCTCCAATAAGTGCAGTAGGCACCGAGAACATTACCACCAGGGGATAAGCATAACTCTCGTAAAGAGCCACCATAATAAGGTAAACTAAAATAATGGACATGAGCAGGGCAAGACCCAGACTTGCAAAAGCCTCTGTCTGGCTCTCAAGATCACCACCCATTTCATAAGTTACACCTTCGGGGAACTCCATTTGTTCAATAGCCGTTTGTACTTCCTGTGAAACTGTTCCAACAGGACGGCCTACTACCTGCGCTCCTACATTAACACTGGTTCGTTTATTATCCCGTTCCAGTCTGGAAGGGCCGGTGGTTTGATTGATATCTGCAAACTGCTGAAGCTCTATAAGCTGCCCCTGAGAATTTAGAAAGGTGAGTCTCCTGATATCTTCAATATTCCTTCGGTTAAATTGATCTAATTGAATATTAATATCGTATTCGTTCTGACCATCGCGGAATTGATAGGTCGTATTTCCTGCAAAAGCTGTTTGCATCGTACTCCCCACCGTGCTCATCGTAAGATTAAGAAGCGCCATTTGGTCACGGTCTACTTCAATAGCCACTTCAGGATTACCACCTTCTACAGATAATTCTACCTCGCGGGTACTATTTACTCCTTCAATGGTGCGCTTTACGTCATTTGCTGCCTGCATTACGTTATCTACATCACTTCCGGTTACAACAACCTGAATTGGCCCGGCAGTACTACCTCCTACCATTCCAACCGCAGCTGTTTTAAAACGAACTCCATCAATTTGTTTGGTAAGCTGAATTTTTATATTCCGGGCAAACTGCTGTGAAGTTATTATTCGTTGGTCAGAGCTAAGCATTTTGGCGTTCAGTTGCGCGATATTTGAAGAATTCCCACCACCGCCGGTACCGGTACCTACGGTTGTAAAGACGGAAGTAATTAAATCGTTATCAAGTAATATTTCTTCTGCCTGCAGGGTCGCCAGATTAGTTTCCTCTATGGTAGCATCTTTGGGTAGTTCAAGTTCTACAATAAACTCTCCTGTATCGCCTTCTTTTACGAATTCGCTTCCTATAAAGCCGAAAACCAACAAGCTAAAAGAGGCTATTACCATAGCGAGCAGGGTAAACGCCGTAACTCTTTTTCGCACCAGCGTATATTGCAAAGCATCGCGATAGAATTTGTTTACACTGGTTAAGAAGTTATCAAAAGCTATAAGCGGACGGTGCCATAATACCTCTCTTCTTAAGTCTATGGTTTTTGAAAAACGGGAAGCCAGAAGTGGTGTAAGCGTAAATGAAACCACTAATGAAATGGCCGTGGCAAAAGCTACAACTATAGAAAATTGTTTTAAAAGATCGGCAATAATTCCGGTAACAAAAGTAATAGGAATAAAAACCGCGATAAGTACTAAAGTTATAGACATTACAGATAGTCCGATTTTTCTCCAACTGGCAATGGCGGCTTCCATACGGGTCTTTCCTTTATCCATCTCGCTGTGTATTACTTCAAGAACCACAATACTATCATCTACCAGAATTCCTACCACCAGGGATAGACCAAGAAGGGTCATCAAATTCAGCGTGTAACCCAGTACATTCATAGCGATGAAAGTGGCGACGATAGAAGTAGGAATAGAAACCATTACAATAATAGAATCCCTCCAGCTTCTCAGGAAGAACAGCATAATGATCGCCACCAGTATAACAGCGAGCATCAGGTCAAAAATTACAGCATCAGCAGCTTCGAGGGTAAAGATTGAAGTATCCTGTGCAACAGCTATTCGCACGTCACGGTCGGCATATTCCTCTTCAATTTCTATGACCTCTGCCTTAACATCATCGGCAACCTGTACAGTGTTTCCATCAGATTGTTTGGTGATAGTTAAGCCTATACTGCTTATACCGTTTATTCTGGAAATGGTCTCTATTTCCTTTGTAGTATCATAAACCTCTGCAACATCTTTTACTTTTACTGTTCCACCGTTTTGTCCGGTAGTAATGTCAAGATTGGCAATGTCCTCCACACTTTGAAATTTACCGGCAAGCCGCACCGTCACCTGCTGGTTGTCATCTTTTATATTCCCTGTGGGGAAGTCAAGATTTGCTGTCGCTATGGCTTGTGTTACTTGCTCAATGCCCAGGTTATAGGAGCGTAATCTGTCTCTGTCTACATTTATGCGTATTTCGCGCTCATTACCTCCAATAACTTCAACCCGTGCTACGCCTTCAACCCGGGACAGCCGTTCTTTTATTTCATTCTCCACCAAATCATTAAAATCTGTTGGATCCATTGTAGATGAAACCCCTAATCGCATAATTGGTAAATCGTCAAACGAGAATTGATCTACACTTGGTTGATTTACCTGGTCCGGAAGTTCGCCCACTATATTATTAACCTTACGCTGTGCATCCTGCAAAGCCTGGTCAACATCTGCATTATATTGTAATTCTACATTAACTATAGAAATACCTTCCTGGGAGATAGAAGTTATGTTTTTAACTCCTTCAAGTGCACTAACGGCATCTTCTATATCTGTAGTAACAGAATTTTCTACCTCACTGGGGGAAGCGCCCGGATATACCGTGCTTATAGAAATTTGTGGTGAGGTGATCTTTGGTAAAAGTTCATAACCAAGGCTGGTATAACTAATGATACCAACCAAAGCTATTATTGTATATACCACCACGGCTAGCGTAGGCCTCTTTACGGATAATTCAGTAATACTCATAGTTTACTTATTTGTAATTTTCACCTTGGTCCCGTCGGTGAGATTGATAATTCCTTTAGTTACCACTTGTGTGCCCTCTTCCAGGCCACCCAGCACCACTACTTTATTATCAATAACGGCCCCTGTTTGAATTTCTTTAAGAAGAGCTACGCTGTCCTTTACAACAAATACCTGTGGAGTTTGTAAACTTCCAACTATGGCGTTACGGGGTATAGTGGTTGCCGTCTCCTGACTGCTGGCCAGTTCTTCAAAAATAACTGTAGCAAACATACCTGCTCTTAAAGATGTATTATCAGGATTTTCAACAACTATGGTCACTTTAAACTTTTGAGATTCGTCAGCCTTAACACTAATATTCTGAACAGTACCTTCAAAGGTTTTGAGCGGAAAAACATCCGTTTTAATTGTCACTTTTTGATCTTCTGAAATTTGTGCTAAATTGGTTTCTGAAATTTGAAGCTCCACCTTTAACCGGTCAATTTGGACAATCTGGGCTATTTCATTCCCGGGCAGTACAAAACTTGTTTCTTCTACCATTAGTGAATTCACTACACCATCTATAGGTGATTTAACCGTGGTAAAACCCAATTGTTGCTGAATTTGCGCAATATTAGAGCGGGTATTTTCTCTTTGAATGCGGGCTTCTTCTAACTGACTTTGGCTTACAGCTCCCACCTGCTCCAACCTTTCATAACGTTCTACATCTTTTTCTGCTTTAGAAAAAGCAGAACGTGCACTGGCCAGTTGTGAATTAAGCGAAACCGCTTCAATTTTGGCGATGATCTGCCCTTTTTTAATTTGCTGTCCTTCCTCAGCATTCAGGGTTTGTATGCTTCCCTGAGATTCTGCTACTAAAGTCACCTCTTCCCAACCTTTAAACTCGCCGGTAGCCGTTAATGCTGTAGAAAGCGTTTCCTGTTTTACCTGTGCCACCTGTACGGGAATGGCGAATTCTTCCGGTTCTGTACTGGCCTCGATGTTCATTTCCTGTTTGTTCTGGAACAATACATAAGCAATAATTCCTACGAGGATTATGGTAACGATGATTACGATATTCTTAGTTTTCATTTTCTAGTTTGGATTTGTAATAAGTTGAGATAATTGACCGCTTGTTCTAAGTAAGTTAACTTCAGCTACTCTGCTTTGTAGCAAAGCATTCAGATAATTGGATTGTGCCTGGCGCAGAGCAAATTCTGCATCTAATAATTCCGTTAGATCGGCGACACCTTCGTTGTATGATAATTTGATCCCATCATAGTTTTCCTGGGCCAGCTCCATATTCTCATTTTGGTTTTCAATTTGAACCTGACTCAATAAAATTTGCTCTTTGGAATCCAGGTAGTTCTTCTCGATATTTTTTATCAGACTTTCTTGATCTTCCTGAAGTTTTCTAGTTTCCAGTTCTCTTTGTTGCAGCCTGTTTCTGCGTTGAAAACCATCAAAAATTGGAATGGAAGCTGAAATCCCCCAGGTACCGTTGAATTGATCTACATATGGGGCTCCTGAAAATTGAAATTCATTGGTATTACCAAGATAGTTGTAATTAAAGAATGCGCTTAATGAAGGTAGGTACTCAGCTTTTACCTGGTCTTCATCAATTTCAGATAATTCTAATTGCTGTTGAAGTTGTTGATACTGAATATTTGAAGAAAGAATCAATTCATTCATAATGGGATAAGGATCCCTTTCTTCCAGTTTTTCAGAAAGTACCAATTCTGTTTCCATAGGAAGATTCAAATATATTTTTAATAAACGTAACTGTTCATTCCGGTTATACTTTGCATCCTCTATTTGAGTTTCCAAATTGGTAAGGTTAACTCTAAGCTGGTTAACATCCAGTTTTTTTATAATGCCCTCTTCATATTTTAATTCTGAAAGATCTACCAGGCTTTTAGTACGGTTAAAGTTCTCCTGAAGCAACTCAACCTGCTTTTCGGTAATTTGGACCTGGACATAGATTTGCACCGTATTTATAATTAGATCTTCAGTAGATTGAAGTGTTTGCAAACTCCTTAGTTCTTCTAAGGCTTTAGCGGCCCTTACCGAATTAAATAGCTGGAAATTCAGCAATTCCTGTTGTACATTTACCCCGGCAGTCACGGCATAGCGGTTCCCGAAGGCCACACCAATGGTGGTGCCTGGTTCCCCGCCTACAATTTCAGCGGGCAATTGTTGTTCTGCAAGGGAATAATTATCGGTAAATTGAGCCGATCCGTTTATTTGTGGAAGTGCTCTCCCTTTAACCTCCTGGATCTGTTCCTGGACTATCTGCTCATCTATCCGTGACTTGTTTAGATCTGGATTGTTCTGAATAGCGTAGCGAACAGCTTCTTCCACTGACAATTGATAAGATTCCTGGGCAAAAGCATTTAGACTTAACAGACAAATAGCTGCAAGAAAAAAATATTTCATATTTCTGGTTTTAAAGCGAACCTGCGGGTTCATAAAATTGCATTATAGAAAGAGGAGATTGTGAAAAATTCTTTGAATGGTTGTTTGGGGGTGTATGATCATAATTGCATGTTTAAAAAGTATAAGTAGTTTTTTAAGTTTTGTGTATAAGGATTAGTTCATAAATAAAAGAACTAAATAGGTTAAAAAATTTTACTTCTTTTCCCAGTTATCTATTATTTTAATGCTTTCTTCCATAAAATAATCCATAAATGCAGCAAGTTCTTCAATATTTTTATTAAAATCCGGGTTTTCATCAGAACGCTCCTTTAGAATTTCTTTCAGAAGGTTATTATAGTTTACAAGGTCTGCAATATCTTTGCGAAATTTAGTTTTCCACTGTCCAAGCTTTGAGAAGAAGTAACGTTTACGTTCCCCCATCTTGGTCTTATAACCTATATGTTGCAGGGAAAGGAGATTATTTAAAGCGTTACTTACTGCACTTTTACTTAATCCCAGGGTATCACGGATTTCGTCGAAACTAAGATCGGTTTTATTAGAAACAGTAAGGAGCGCATTCACCCTGGCCGATGCAGGATTTAAACCCATGTTCTCCTGGATTACTCCATAGGCTTCAACTAATTCCTTTTGTTTCTCTGTAAGTTCTAAACGCTCCATCCTCTTCTGATTTTGAATGCAAAGATAATAAGTTTTTTTAGTTCTGCAAATAGAGAACCAGTTTTTTCTTTATATTTGATTTGGCATAATGGGAACGCAAATTTTTGACTACGAGCTTTTCTGAATTGATCCCAGCGGAGAACAGCCAATTACCTGCACTTTCTATTAAATAAATCCTAATCTTTACATTTTTTATTCCCTGTTCCTTACTTTATAGCCATTGTTAACCATTAACAGATCTGTTTTAAATGAAGAACCTTACAATCATTGGGGGTGGGGCATGTGGCGCAGCCGCTTTTATAGAGTTGGTCATCGAAATTTGCAGTCTTGACCTTCAGGAAAAATTGAGTATCACGCTTATAGAACGTCGGAAACACTTTGGTTACGGACTTGCTTTTGGCACCCGGCAAAAATCACATTTTCTCAATACCCAGGCAGAGTTGATGGGGATTTATGCAAATGAACCCGGGCATTTCGCTGAGTGGATAAAAATAAAAGATGGTAACAGAAATGAAGTTAAGGCAGAAGGAAGCCTATCTTCAGCATATACCAGCCGCATTTTCTACGGAAATTATGTATCGGAACAACTTGAAAATTATATTCAGAAGGCTAGAGAACACAACGTAAAAATAAAACTGATCAATGATGAAGCTGTAGATATCGATCGGGAGAACGAAAATAAATTTACTATAATTCTAAAATCTTCAGAAACAATTACGGCAGATTATATCTTGTTAGCTCCGGGAACACCAAAGACCAATAAATTTAAGGAGCTCCGCAGTACCAAATCCTATATAGATTTTCCCTGGCCTTCAAACCGGATAAAAAACAGAGTTAATAAAGATGAAACGGTGGGTATCCTGGGCAGTAGCCTTAGTGCAGTAGATACTGTAATGACGCTTGTGGATAATGGGCACACCGGAGAAATTAAAATGTTTTCCCCTTTTGGGATCTTACCTCGCGTGCAACCTTCTGAAAATAATACTTTTACAAGGAAATACCTCACGCTTGGCAATATTCATAAAATGACCAGGACCAAAATGCACCACCCACGTGTTAAGGACCTTTTCAGATTATATATAAAAGATGTAGAAGCAGCCGAAGGAAAGGAACTGGATTGGAAAAAACTGGACAGATCCGCCGGCCCGGCTAAGGATTTTCTTGAATATGACATTACTGCGGCTGAAGGCGGAGGCGACCATCTTTTAAATGCCACCTATTCTCTCCGGTATGATGCCTCTGACATCTGGGGCTGGATGTCTCTTCATCAAAAGAAATTGTTTAAAAAATGGCTTGGCAGCCATTGGTCGGCAAATCGTCATGCCATGCCCCTGCACAATGCAAAAAAATTGTTGTCTCTGTTTGAAAGCGGGCAATTAAAAGTGATTCCGAAGAACACGAATATAGAATTCCACCAGGAAGAGCAGGAATTCAAAATTGAAACTGCCAAAAACGGCGTGCATTATGTAAAGAAACTCATTAATGCCACAGGAACATCATCCAGTCTTAAGGGTATGGATAATGATCTTATCCACGCACTTTTGGAAAAAGACTATTTGCGATCTTATCCTGCCGGTGGCGCCGTGATTAACCCGCGTAGTATGCAGGTAATTTCAGGAAAAGCCGGTGGTAATATGTATGCAGTGGGGCATTTGGCAAACGGCTTTTTACTGGATGTGGATGCCATGTGGTTTAATGTGAGGACAATCAGCAGATTGGTAAGTGAAATTATTTTTAAAGTAAAACAGGATGGAGATTTTTCTTAAACTATATTCAAGTTTACTGCCTTACTTATTATGTATTCCCGTTGGATATTTTTTAAAGCGGAAGAAGCTCGTGCCAAAGGAGTATATTCATAAACCATTGCTCTTTGTGCTTATTCCGCTCCTGCTTATAGATCACGTTTTAGAAACCGAAATGTTCAACCTCGTGATCCTGGCCACCATGTCTTTTAGCCTGGCTTTCTTTGTTACTTTTCCGGCAATATGGACTTTTAAAAAATTTGGTGGACTGGATAAGCCATTGTTAATAAGTGGTTTCTCCTTTTTTAATGTGCTTTTCTTCGGAATTCCTACCGTAAAAGCCATTTTTGATCAGGATGCCGTCACTACCTTAATTTGTATCTATATAGGTACAGGTTTATTTGGTTATACCATTGGTTATACTATGGTGGCAAAATCTAAATTCGGAACAAAAAAATCTATTAAAGAAGCTCTTAAAGTTCCATTTATTTATGCCTTTTTGCTCGCAATTGGACTCAAGTTGTTTAATTATGAACTTCCCGAATTCTTTACTCCGGTTCTTGATGTACTGGGGGTAATTGTCTCGGCTGCCGGGATGACGCTTCTGGGGATGAATATTACAACGATAAATTTTAAAAATCTGGATTTTTCCTATTTTTCAAAAATACTTGGTGTAAGAACGGGCAGCGCAATATTAATAGCTGGCGTGCTTCTGGCTGCTGAATATTTTCTTTTTGATCTTCTTAATCCGCAGGAAAGAAGCGTATATTCTTTAATTCCGCTTTTTCCTATTGCTGCTACATTAACGGTGTTCGCTTCCATGTTAGGTTCTGAAGAAAAAGATTCTGCTTTATTGATAACATTATCTATTATAGTATCACTTGTTTTGGTTCCCGCGATGGCTATGTTTTTTCAGTAACAATCTAAGTACAATCGAATTTATAAGCTTTAAAATTTAGCTGAAGATCGAAAATTGCCAATTTTCACCCTCTTTTATTTGTGCTTTTTCTCCCTTCGCTCTTTTCCTCTT
>NZ_JAVRHP010000107.1:0-10262 GCF_031846505.1 Autumnicola edwardsiae | reverse complement strand
ACTATTGTCAAATCCATTTGAGAGGTATGCTTCATATCCGATAATCCAATCTCCAGTATTTGTTTTACCATACATTCCAAAACCTGCATTAGAAAAAGTGGCGGGTAGTAATTTTACTGCCACATCAGGTCTTTCTACAAACTCCCATTTAGGACCATCGTGATTTTGATTAAAAGCACCGATTGGATTCAAGATTATTCCACCTCGTAAATTGAGAAGAGGATCAAAGGAGATATCCATAGCAGCAAATTCTATGGCAATCTCTTTACCTCCCTCTTCAAACTCTACTTCCGTTAAAAATTTAATTCTTTTGTTAATTGAGGCAGACAGAAATAATGTTAAACGTCGTGCTTGAAAAGATAATCCTTCTGTCAATCCATCTTCCACTGCATATATCGAATTGGCTTCAAGATATCCCCCAATAGATACCGGAGCTTTATTTATTGTTAGAGCTGGTCGATTGTATACCGCATCCATGTTAAGTTGAGTATCTGTTGTATCTGACTTCGTTCTTTTAAGTATATCATCCTCGTTTTGGGCTATTAAATTTCCACTGAGGGTGAACAATATTAAGGTAATGATCAAATAATTAGGAGAATAAAATATAGATGTTTTCATCGTCTGTTTTCGTTGGAAATGTTTTTAGTTTTTGTTCAGCAGGTCCTTGTAATACGGTTCCTTCATTGGAAAATTGGCTTCCATGGCAAGGACAACTATAGATACCCCCACCAACATTAAGCTCGCACCCTCGATGAGTGCATTTTAGTAAGGAAGCTATATAGTCTTCACCAACTTTATATAGACAAATAGGGAATCTGTATTTGTTATTTTGTATAAGGACAAACTCTCTTTTAGACACCTTGTTATTTTTTTCAAGAATAAACTCATGCTTCGCTATGGTTAACTTATCTACCTCTTCCTTTGCTGTAGCATAGTAAATTCCACTGCATGAATGTAAAAAACCTAAACTTGGTATTGTTATAGCAACAGAGGAAAGGGTTTGGATAAATTTTTTTCTTTTCATCATAATGAATTTATAAATTCAAGTAGTTGCTTTTTTTCCTGATTCGATAGGGCATTGAACTCATCCCTTGAATTTTTGGCTTCACCGCCATGCATCAAAATGGCTTCCTCAATACTTCTTGCCCTGCCATCATGTAAAAGAAACAAACCTCCTCCTTGTGAGTTTTCAGAAAGGCCAATTCCCCATAGCGGAGGGGTTCTCCATTCGGATGTTTCAGCAAAACCTTCGGTATATCCATCGTCCAGACCAGGACCCATATCATGAAGTAGTAAATCTGTATAGGGATGAAATCCTTTATTAGATAGTGCTTCGATAGGCGAATATCCCGTTTTCATGCTTGGGGTATGGCAGGCAGCACATTGAATTCGGGAAAAAATTTGTTTGCCAGATACAACATCAGGATCATTTTGATTTCGAGGTATCGGAGCTTTTAAGGTTTTTAAATAAAAAACCACCTCGTTAACTACCTGAGTACTGATTTCCGGGTCCTCTTCCAGCCCGCTATAAGGATCTATAGGTTCAAATAATGATGTAATACCTATATCTTGATTATACGCACCTACTGTTTGATGCAATAAGTCATAACTAATTGCCTTTTTACCAAACCTAAAAATATATTTACCTCCACGTGAAATACTATTTGGCCGAATTTGAACATATTCAGGAGGATATGCGAAATGAGCTCTACCACTTATTCCGTCGCCATTCTCATCATAAGGATCGGCTAGAGAAAGTATACTTTCATCTGGAACAGCATCCAAAAAACCTAATCCTGTGACCGCAGGCGCAACCAAGGTTGTGAAGGGTGCTCCTGGAGGTAGCTTTTCAGGCTGAAACCCCTGAATTGCTTTATTCTGTAATTGATTTTTACCATCCCCAAAGTCTGCAAAAGGATTTCCTAAAGTATCACTTTGACCGAATCTTATAAATTGATTAAACGGGTGACCTTTACCATCCCCAGAATGACAACTAACACAGCTAGTACCTACGAAAACGGGGCCGAGTCCAGTTTCTGCGGTAAATACTTCATCATTGAACGCTATATCCCCATTCAAGAACTGAATCTGCTCTTCAACTGATAATCCTTCTACAGGGCCATCAAGAAGTTCATTTTCCTTTGGAGGAACAGGACCATATTCATCAGCTAATTTTTCACAGGATGTAAAAAAAGCGATAAAAATAATTAGACTTAACCATTCTATTTTCATTACCTAAAATATTATTTAGACAAATCTAAAATTTATTTTTTAATAATCTAAATATTGAAAGTTATTATCTTAAGAATATATTTTTAAAGTTGTAGGAATATATAGTATTAAGCTTCTTAAAAGATTTACCAACGGCGAAAACCTCGTTTGTACGTTTAAAGTTTCTAACTTGGAAGCTTTGTATTTACTCCTATGAGACAGCCTACCTATTAGGAGTATTATGAAGGTTCTCAATAATATGAGTATAATTCTGGTCGCCCCTCCTTTAGAAGTACTTGAATTGAAATACCAGAGAACTCCCGATTCCTTATATTACAGGGAATCGGTTTTTAATTGAAGTATTTTGTTTACAAAAGGTCAATTTTCTACGCCTCTTAAAACTTCAACTTTTAAAAAGAAAAATAATGAATTCCATAGAATCATTAGATTAAGAAAAAGTTGGTAGGTAAACATTTTTAAATAATCAGGGCTTATGAATAAAGTCTTTTAAGACAAAAAAATACAATAAAAATGATGCAATGACCAAAAGGATTAATGAAAAAATTCCAAAAAGCTTTTCTTTTTTAGTTATTTTATTCCGGGAAGATTTTTGACCCTTCTTCTTTCTTCTATTTCTCCTATATTTTGACATTTTTCTTCTACACTTTCTTTTGGGTAAATTGCAAACTTATCGCTTTAAAAAGGGTTTATTCCCTCTAATTAGATAAAAATTCATTGTACTGTAGTCTTACAATTGCCTTAATTTAGGGCACCTAGGATACCATAGGAATATTTCACAAATAATTCTGTGGTCTTACTGAAGGTATGAAGCTCAGGAATTCAGTTAATTTCTAAAAAATAGTGACTTCATAAACTTAAAAATGCAGATTTGTTTTCAATCCTACTATCATTTTAAAATAAGTACAGGAACTTCTGATTTGAAAATCATTTTCCGTCTCAGCCCCAGTTCAGTTAGTTTTTCTATAAAGGCATGTTTCCTGTAAAGTAGCGCCAAAATATCTATGGCATTATCTTTCAAAAAACCGGTTATTTTATCTTCAGTTTTCCCTTCGGAAAAAAGGTGAACAGAAATATTCTGTAGATTAAAAAACTCCTCATAATAGTTTTTTATCTCCTGTTCTTTAATAACTTCATCTTTACTTTTAGCAAAATGAAATATAAAAAGGCGCGCGTTAAATGCCTTTAATAGATCAGCCAGAACCTTTAGTTCCCTATCAGGTTTCAGATTATCTGAATCCAGCGCCAGACAAATTCTTTTTAAACCAAAAGTTTCTAAATCTTCAGGTACAACCAGCACAGGGCAGGGTACATCCTTGCTCACTTTTTCACTGGTAGTTCCTGCAAGGTAACCTTCTACCTCACCTGCACCTTCTGTCCCCATAATTATCAAACCTGCTTTTTCTTCTGTTGCTAATTGATAAATTATATCTGAAGGTCTTCCTGGGGCTACCATACTCTTATATTTTATTGTCGCCAGACGTGGAAAATTTTCGAGAAATTCCAGCATTTTTTCTTTGTACAATTTCTGATAAGAACTAAAGTTGTCGGGAACCGGATAAACTATAGCCCCGTATCCGGCATATTGATAACCTTCAGAATAGGCATGAACAAAGATAATTTCT
The DNA here is from genome assembly GCF_031846505.1 of Autumnicola edwardsiae. Lineage (NCBI taxonomy): Bacteria > Pseudomonadati > Bacteroidota > Flavobacteriia > Flavobacteriales > Flavobacteriaceae > Autumnicola > Autumnicola edwardsiae. Next base: position 6,408 of record NZ_JAVRHP010000107.1, on the reverse strand, counting down.
GAATTTAAAGATTCGGCCACCTTTATGGCATACTCAACTCCAATTTTGGAACTTTGACTAAAATCAATCGGAACTATTATTTTCATGGTTTTTTAATTTTAATTATACATTCAGTTTTTCAATTAATTGTTTAAATAAAAGCTTTATTGTTTAATCCACTTTTTGGCAATCTCCTTTTCCTCTAAGTCAAAATATTTTACTTCAGCATTGGTAAAAGGTTTCATGAACTTTGTAATCCAGTCCTGCCATTTTTTATCACCTACCATGGCGATTTTTTCATAATCTTTTGCGTGGGCAGTATCCATTTTTAGATCTTCCCACAGGCCTGGAAAATCCCAGCCGGTAAAATTCTCCATTTCAAAATACCAGCGTACGTTTAATCCTTTGTCCAAAATAGCATGAATAATGGGATGTACCTTCTCAATATCCATTTCGGATAAATCTCCCGATGCTCTGGTTGCAATAATATTATCTCCTGAAATCTCTATAATTTGTAACATATCTATTTTTATTAATTATTAACCGCCTAAATCGTAAAACCATTCTTCAGCTTTCATAATTCCTTCTTTTATGGCATTTCCCTTAGTATAATTCTTTTCTATAACCAGACTTTTAGCAATTTCCAGGGCTTTTTGCTTCACTGCAGGATGGAGGCCATCCAAACTGGTTTTAAATTCTTCAAAGGTCCATTCCATAGCTTCATTTTAATGGTTGAACAGTTCTTTTTCTTTTTCGGGATCCATCTCATTCTTTGACTTTTTGTCCAAAAAATAATCCAGCACGATGCCCACTATAATTGCTCCCACAAAAGCAACATACACCTGCCAGTTAAACTGAACTACCAGAGACAGGCTAATAATTATGGCCAAAATGGGTAGGATAGGTACTTTCCCTATGGAAAGGGGAACTTTAAAAGGTCTTTCTTTGTCAGGTGCTTTATAACGCAAAACGATGAGTGCAATATTCACAGCTACAAAAACGAGTAACGCCCCTAAAGAGGACATTCCTGCGACAATTTTAATATCTCCCAATAACAAAAATGCCGCTACCGCAGCCATAACCACCAGTGTAGTTACCCAGGGTACTTTCTGTGCATTGGTCTTGGTCATAAATTTTGGAAGCTCGCCCACGCTTGCCATACCGAAAAGCAACCTGCTAATGGAAATAATGCCACTAAAAGCCGCATTAGCCGTAGCAAAAAGTGCCGCAACTGCCAGGGCTACGGGCAACCAGGAATTTAAATTTGAAGCGGCCAGCGACAATGGGGAATTTACCTTTGCTATTTCTGCGGGGTCACTTATATTGAGTACCGTAAAAGATATTAGTAGGTATATAATTGTGGTAAACACCATTGTCAATAAAAATGCCCTCGGAATCGTCTTGCCCGGATTTTTTACCTCGGAACCCAATGCTGCCATATGCTCAAAGCCGGTATAAACAAAAAATAAGGTAGCAGTCGCTGCCAGGGTGCCGGAAAAGGACTCCACTTTAAAAAATTCTGATTTTGGTGGTCCTGTTTCCAAAAGTCCGACCGCAATAAGAATAAACAATCCCAATAGCTGAATACTGACCATAATGATATTGGCGGTAGATGATTTTTTGATGCCCGTAATGCTTATAAATGCAAGAATCAGTAGCACAGCATAGCTAACCAGTAAGGAAGGGATGTTAAAAAACGTATTGAAATACCCTGAAAAAGCAAGTAGCACCGCGGCGATGGTGGCCGAACTGTGAAATGCAATCGTCCAACCTGTTAGAAAAGATGGAATGTCGATTTTTGGAAAAGCTTTCCGTACAAAAATGAATTCTGCACCGGCATTAGGATAGGTAGAGGACAGCTCTGCATACGACATTGCCGAGACACTGGCCGCAATGGCGGCAAAAATAAAACTCAACCAAAGGTCTGTTCCCGCCTGTCCAGCGGCTGCACCAATTACAGTATATATTCCAGCACCAACAATGGTACCTACACCATAAAAAGTAAGGCGAAGAGTACCCAGAGATTTTTTTAATTCTGCCATAATACTATTAGTAATATATTATCCATTTCTATCTAAATTCCTTTTTTCCATCTCTGCCTTTACGATGCCACGCTCAATAGCCTCTTCTTTTGAACAATTTTTGTTCAAATAGAAATCCCTTGCATATTTTAATGCTACTGCTCTAATATTTTCATCCAGCACATTAAGCCTCTCCTGGTAATCCTTAAATAAATCCTCCTTCATTTTTTAAAATAGTTTTAGAACAAAAAACACCATAGTTAAAAGATATACAATATACGCTGCATCGAAAACGAATATCTGCCATCTGCTGAACCCGTGAAGTTCCTTGCTTTGATGGACAAATACTGAATATAAAAGCGGCATCAGTCCTACAAAAGCCAGGTTGACCCAAAACAACTGGAAATCTTCGATTGGGGTCGTTACCAGTGCCAGGGGGAAAAATGCCACTGTCATGGTAACGGCATTATCTGCAATCACACTGGTGGTACCCGCAGTCACTTCACCTCCCTTTACCACACTCCATGTTTTGAATATTTCAGGGGCGGTAGTCATAATTCCGGTGATAAACAACCCTCCAACAATTTCGGAAATATTCAGTGCCGAAACAATATTTTCGGTAGCTTTTACAATAAAAAAAGCCCCCACGGCTATGGCCAGGGCCCCTGCAACCGAAAGCCATATTTTCTTTTTATCCCATTCTACCTTCTGACCCTTTTCCCTGCCTTTTATAATGGCATGCGTTAAAAAAGCCGCATAGGCAGCCAGCATGATCCACCCATCAATGGGTTGTAATCCACGCCAGGCTTTGGGAAGCGTTAATATAGCCACCAACCCGATAATTACCAGATAGGGGATAGATAATACCGAGACGGAACGTTTGTTCAGGGCCAGCAGGTTGGCATCCAAATGTTTTTGATGCTCCTTATTGTTTTTAAACTTTCTTCTGGAAGCAAAGTATGCAATGGTTACCATGAGCGGAATGGAAATGATATTGGAACCAAGCAAATTCCCCAACCCGATATCAGATACCCCACGGGCGGCGCTCGTAATATTTATCGCCACTTCAGGGCTCGCTGTTACAATAGCCAGGAAAGCTGCCCCTGCAGAAGCAGTAAGCCCCCATTGTTTGCGCAGCATCTTTAAAGGGGTAAGGAGTTGATCAGCACCCCAATGGGCAGCCCAAGCTGCCAATCCCAATACTACTACCCAAAGCCAAGCGTTCATAACTAATCGATTTTTATAATTGTCCTGTTACTTTCAGTATATTTCAACTTTTTCTTATCCGATATTTTCTGGTCTTTTTTTTGTTGGCTTTGAAAGATCAGGAGTAAAATCACTCCCGTGCTAATCCAAACATCTGCGGTATTGAATACAGGGTCGAAAAAAGTAAATTCATTACCTCCCCATAATGGCAGCCATTCCGGAAGCCTTGTATCAATAATAGGGAAGTACCACATATCCACCACATTGCCATTTAAAAATCCGGCATAACCACCGCCTGAGGAGAATATTTCTGCAATATTGCGAAGTGCGGGATCACTTTTTTCAAAAATCAGTCCGTAAAATGCACCGTCAATCAAATTGCCCAATGCACCTGCGTATATAAATGCGGCACAGATTATAAAGACTTTTGCATATCCTTCACGTATCATCTTTTTGATATAAAAGGTCCCCCAAATAACGGCTACGAAGCGAAATAGTATTAAAACAAATTTGGCCAGATAACCTTCGCCAAATTTAAAGCCCCAGGCCATGCCGGCATTCTCCAAAAAATGTAAGCGAAACCAATCCAGGCCAAACACAAAATATTCCTCGCCATAATAAAAATGGGTCTTCACATAAATCTTTATGGCCTGGTCTATTACCAACAACAGTAAAATTAATAATGCTACACTACTTTTATTCATAATTTCCTTATTCTTGCCCAACGTCTTGTGCAACATATATTTGCATTATTTAGATAATTTTAAAATTCTTATGGCGCCCCGCATTACAAACGTGAAAACGATGCCGCCAATTACCAAATCGGGCCATTTGCTATCCAGAAAATAGACCAGCACCCCGGCCAGTATCACCCCGCCGTTTACGATGATATCATTGGACGTAAAAATAGCACTGGCCTGCATATGCGCCTCCTTACTTTTGGCCTTATTTATCAACCAGAGCGAAATAAGGTTCCCCAGTAAGGCTAAAATGGAAACTATGATCATCCATTCGAACATTGGTGTTTCACTACTTGTAAAAAACCTTCTTAATACCTCTGCAAAACCAAGTGTTGCCAATGCAATTTGAAAGTAGCCGCTGAATTTTGCCACCTTCTTTTTTCTGGAAATGGCACCACCTACTGCAAATAAACTTAGCGCATATACTATCGAATCTGCCAGCATATCCAAAGAATCTGCAATTAGGCCCATAGAAGAAGAAATCCACCCCGTGGTCATTTCGATAATGAAAAAGCCGAAATTTATCCCCAGGACCCACCAAAGGATTGTTTTCTGTTTGGATTGGTCTTCTATTACGGGAGGCTCGGCTTCTTCGGTCCCCATAAATTTATCACCTAATTTTAATTCTGAAATCGAGGCTTTGATTTCCTCATTCCCTTCAAGGTGATATACTTCAAGTTTTCGATTGGGTATATCAAAATCCAAATATTTCACTTGAGCATAAGATTCCAATTTCATCCGGATCATCTGTTCTTCTGAAGGACAGTCCATTTGACTTACTATAAAAGTACTTTTGTTCATTTCTCCCATATCACTTAACTATATTTTTCCTTCCTTTATTGGAAGTTAATAAGAGAATTACCGCACCGCCAATAGCTGCAAGTAATGAAGCTATCAAAATGCTTATTTTCGAAATTTTAATCAATTCCTGATCATTAAATGCGAGATTGGTAATAAAAAGGGACATGGTAAAGCCAATTCCCGCGATCATACCAATTCCAATTATATGTTTCCAGTTTAGTGTAATATGTAATTCGGAAACTCCAAGTTTTTGCCCGATCAATGTAAAAATACCAATCCCTGTTACTTTCCCAATAGCTAATCCCAAAAGGATCCCCAGCCCTAAAGAACCGGAAACAACCTCAATTAAATTTACATCGAGCTTTACTCCCGCATTCGCGACTGCAAAAATTGGAATGATAAAGAAAGCATTGAAATCAACAAGGGAATTTTCCAGTTTGAGCAAAGGAGGCCTTGAATTCTCAGTATCTGTTTTAATAGCTTTTAAAATTATTTGTTGTTTTTTATCCTGAAGAGGATTTAATTTTTCCAGCTCTGTTTTCTCAAGATTAGTAACGTTTGTGGCGGTCCTTTCTTTTAATATTTTACTGTCTAATTTGGGCACTATTGGAATGGTAATGGCAAAAAGTACTCCCGCAATAGTTGGATGGATCCCCGAATTAAGGAAGCAATACCATAAGATGATCCCAATAATAATATACCAAATCAAATTTTTGATCCCAGTCCAATTCATTAATAATAATAACCCAAATGCCCCCATGCCCGATCCAAGGTATATCCAGCTCAACTCGTTGCTATAAAACAATGCTATCACCAATATGGCACCTATATCGTCAGCAATAGCGAGGGCTATTAAAAATGTTTTTAACTGCCTGGGGACATTTTTTCCCAGTAGGCCAATAATCCCTAGTGAATATGCGATATCGGTAGCCATAGGGATGCCCCAACCCTTTATATTTTCAGTGCCTAAATTTAGGCTAATAAAAATGAGGGCCGGAACTGCCATGCCACCTAAAGCTGCCAACAATGGGGCTGAGGCTTTTTTAATTGAAGATAATTCCCCCACCATAACCTCCCTCTTCAATTCAAGGCCGGCAACCAAAAAGAAAATTGCCATTAGGCCATCATTGATCCATTCTTCAATTGTTAGCCCAAAACTAAGATGCTCGGAAAATTCAAAAAGCAATTCATCGCCAAGAAAATGATGATAGGCACCTGCCCACTTTGAATTAGCTAAAAGAAGGGCAACTATAGTAGCAATTATTAAAAAAATCCCCCCAGCTGTTTCCCTGTCGAGGAACTTTGTTGCCGTTTCCCTGATATACCCAATAGTGGATTGATTTCGAACTGATTGCCCCATTTTATCTTATCTGTTTTTTGAGTTCATTACTTAAACCTTAATATTTCAAAAAGCTCAGTAGCGTCTTAATTTTTAAGAACTTACTGTTAGGTCAACTTTAAATATGCAACGCCCTGTCTTCGGTAGCTGCCAGACAGGCCTCCTTAAAGGTCTCGGAAAATGTGGGGTGACCGTGTGACATTCTTGCAATATCCTCGGCAGCCGCCCTAAATTCCATCGCTACCACCGCTTCGGTATAACTGTCTGCTATGCGAGGGCCTATCATATGCACGCCCAATATCTCATCGGTTTCCTTATCTGC
>NZ_JAVRHP010000106.1:0-10793 GCF_031846505.1 Autumnicola edwardsiae | reverse complement strand
TCGTTATAGTCAATTTGTTTCTGGCGGCGATATTCGGTTTCATCCATCGTCTTCTGCATACTGTCGGTAATTTTATCTGCATACAGAATTGCTTTTCCTTCTACGTGCCGTGCCGCACGACCTATGGTTTGGGTGAGGGAGCGGTTACTACGTAAGAAACCTTCTTTGTCGGCATCAATAATTGCAACAAGGGAAACCTCAGGTAAATCGAGTCCTTCCCTTAAAAGGTTCACCCCAATAAGTACATCGAAGATCCCTTTTCTTAAATCCTGCATAATTTCTACCCTTTCCAGAGTATCCACATCAGAATGAATATATCTACAGCGAATATCGATGCGGGTCAAATACTTGGTTAGTTCTTCAGCCATTCTTTTAGTTAAAGTGGTAACCAGTACCCGCTCATCTTTTTCTACCCGAATATGAATTTCTTCAATTAAATCATCGATCTGGTTAAGGCTGGGTCGCACTTCTATAACCGGATCCAGCAAGCCGGTGGGCCTAATTACCTGTTCCACATAAACTCCTTCGGTTTTCTGAAGTTCATAATCTGCCGGGGTAGCGCTCACATAGATCACCTGATTTTGCAGGGCTTCAAATTCTTCAAATTTTAAAGGTCGGTTATCCATCGCCGCGGGAAGTCTAAAGCCATAATCCACCAGCGTCTCCTTCCTGGAGCGGTCACCACCGTACATCGCGTGTACCTGCGGAATGGTAACATGGCTTTCGTCCACCACCATCAAATAATCATCTGGGAAATAGTCTAGTAAACAGAAAGGCCGCGTACCCGGTTTTCTTCCGTCAAGGTATCGCGAATAATTCTCAATTCCGGAGCAATAGCCAAGTTCACGGATCATTTCCAGGTCGAAATTTGTCCTTTCATCAAGCCGTTTTGCCTCCAGGTGTTTTCCAATATCCCTGAAGTAATCTACCTGCTTCACCAAATCGTCCTGAATGTTGCGTATTGCGCCCTGTAGGACATCTGGTGAAGTTACAAACATGTTCGCCGGATAAATATTCAGCCGGTCATACTTTTCCACAACATCATTTGTTCCCGGATCAAAGGCTTCAATTTCTTCAATTTCATCTCCAAAAAAGTGAATTCTGAAGGCATTATCTGCGTAACTCGGGAAAACATCTACAGTATCCCCTTTTATTCTGAAGTTTCCATGAGAAAACTCAGCTTCGGTCCGGGAATAAAGACTTTGCACCAGTTTGTGCAGCAATTTGGTTCGGGAAATATTCATGTCCCGTTCTATCGACACCACGTTTTTCTTAAATTCCACTGGATTTCCAATACCATAAAGGCAGGAAACCGATGCCACCACCAGCACATCCCGGCGGCCGCTTAAAAGGGAAGAAGTGGTACTCAGCCTTAGCTTTTCGATTTCTTCATTAATAGACAAATCCTTTTCAATATATGTTCCCGAAGAAGGGATAAAAGCTTCCGGCTGATAATAATCGTAGTAGCTCACAAAATATTCTACTGCATTGTCGGGGAAAAAATGCTTGAATTCTGAATATAATTGTGCGGCAAGCGTTTTGTTGTGGGCAAGAACAAGTGTGGGTTTTTGTACCTCTTCAATAACATTTGCAACAGAAAAAGTTTTTCCCGAGCCCGTAACCCCAAGTAAGGTCTGGTACTGATCGTTGCGGTTAAGACCTGTTACAAGCTGCTTTATTGCCTCCGGCTGGTCACCGGTAGGTTTATAATCTGATTCTATCTTGAATTTCATGTATTCTTTTCTTAGCCACGCGAAATTAAGCAATTCCCGTGCCTATTCAAACTCCTGAAAATCAATTCGATCTTTTAATTCAAATTGCTCTTCTTTTTATGGTTAATGCATTTAAAGAGCACTGAAATTAAAACTGAAAATCAAATTAGCCCACAATTACAAATCCCGCTTTTTCAACAGCCGGTAGGAGAAATATACAAAAATAAATGTCCAGGCAATAACTATTAAAAGCTGGTACCAATGGATGCCGTAATCCTTTTCAAATTCAGATCCCAATTGATTTGCGGCGGCCTGGAAGGCGTTTAGCCTAGAAAACGGCTCCTTAATAATATTCGCCATGCTTTCCAGCGGAAAGAAGCGCGCAATCTGATCTGCAGTTTCTGAACCTTTAAAAACTTTCCACTTTAAAACCCCGTAGGTAATACTTTCTATGATCCACCAGATAAAAAGGAAACCCAGCGCAAATGCCGAGCGTTTCACCAAAATTCCCAAAAACATACAGAAAGCAAAAAATGCGGTAAGTTTTACAAAGTATCCCAAAAGATATTCCAAATCTGAGAAGACTATGGAGAATTCGGTAAAATCTGAAAACGAAAGCCCCAGAATTAAAGAAACGATGAACAGGAATAAAGTTGAAACCAGCGAGAAAACAAGCACGGTCAGGAATTTTGAGAGTACAAATTCTTTTTTGCTCAGGCCATCTATAAGGTTTTGTTTTAACGTCCTGTTGCTGTATTCGTTGGACATCATCGAAACAATAACAATTGCCAGGAACAATTTAAGCATCGCTGCTATATAGCTGTTAAAATGCCAGATATATGGAAAATTAAAAATTCCCTGGTCTGCTACTCTAAACTGGATGTTGCCAAAATTAAATTCTATGGAAGCGAAAAGAGCGATAAATGTGATAAGGATAAAATACGTGAGCGTTAAAATTTTTGCTGAACGACTGTATTTTAGTTTATGAAATTCTATGTTTAATAATCGTAACATCAGGCTTTATTTGTTTGGTTAGTTAATTGAAGGAACTGTTCTTCCAGGCTTTGTTTTCTCTTTACGAGGTAACATAAGGAGAGACCTTTTTCAAACAAATATTCGTTAATTACTTCAGCATCCATGGGTTCTTCAAGTATGGCTGTTACCAGATCACCATTCAGCGTGATTTTTCCAATCGCGGGATGGTTTCCAAGCAATTCTTGAAGGCGTGCTGTATCTTTCGCTCTAAGTTCAAAAAAGCCGTGACTGGCATTAATTCCGTCTACAGGGCCGGTATAGAGTTTCACGCCATTCCGGATGATTACCACATGAGAACAGACTTTTTCAACCTCATCCAGCAAATGCGAAGCGAGGAGGATGGTTGTACCCATGGAGGCAATTTTCCTGATAATTTCCCGAATCTGATGAATTCCCTGGGGATCGAGTCCGTTTGTGGGTTCATCTAGAATAAGGATTTCAGGATCATTGAGCAGGGCAGAAGCGATTGCAAGACGCTGCTTCATTCCCAGGGAATAGGTTTTAAACTTGCTGTTTTTTCTATCTAAAAGTCCTACCAGTTCCAGTTTTTCCTCAATTTTTGCAGGCGGAATATTTTTAATTTTGCAAACCAAGGCCAAATTTTGGGCCGCCGTCATGTATGGATAAAAGTTGGGATGCTCTATTATTGCCCCTACTTTTTTTAAAGCTTCATGCGTAGATTCTTTTCCGTCAAACCAGAGAAAATCTCCGCTGGTTTTATTTACGACATTAAGGACCATTCCTAAAGTTGTGGATTTACCGCTACCATTAGGGCCTAAAATTCCGTAGACATTTCCTTTTTCAATGGTGAAAGACAAATTATCTACAGCCGTAAGTGAACCGTATTTTTTAGTAAGATTGGTGATGCTTAGGATTGTTTCCAATTGATGAAATGTTTTAAATAGGACTACGAATATCGCGTTTTGTTACAGGTTTCTCACTAGAAACTGTATTTTTGGGTAAAACCAATGGATATATGGAGCAGAAATTAATGTCGAAGAAGAAGCCTTCTTTCCCAATAAATGAACGTTTTAACAGATATTTGGCGAAATACAACCGCAACACAATGATCCCTGTGTTTTATGAAGATTTGCTGAGGTTTTCTGGTTCTATAGTGGTTTACGATCAACATGAAGAAGATACATTTTGGGTTCGTTGTTACTATCCCGACCATGAGCGCCTGGAAATTGACGAGAGCCTTAAAAAAGTCTATACGATCCTGCATTCTGACGGTAGTGATGACTCCCTGGAATTTCTGAATATTGATGCGATAGATTATTGCACTTTTGGAAATTCGAAACCATTTCGCGTAAAAGTGCGGAATATTTTAAATGATAGTTTTACTTATTTCTACGTAAAAACTGCAGATGCTTCAAGGGTTTACGGTCTCGAATTCGAGCACTTGCTTTCCCCACACAGGATTAATTTCCTGGTTTATAAAGAAACTTTAATTGAAGAGCATATTGCAGGTATTCCCGGAGATGTTTTTATTGAAGATCACATGCCAACCTGTAGTGACAGGGAGCAAACGCAAATCGCCAAGCAGTTTGTGAAGTTTAATGAACGCTGTACCGTACGGCTTTTGGGAGATATGCGTTCTTATAATTACGTGGTAATCCCTACGCACGATTTTGACCATGTGCAATACCAGATTAGAGCAATAGATTTTGACCAACAATGTTACGAGGGAAATCTAAAGGTTTACCGGCCCCAGTTTTTTAAGGAAAATTTTAAAATGGTAAAGTTAGTTTCAGAAAAATTGCAGGAATCTTCTATAGAACAATACAGGAAAGAGGAACGCTCACTACTTGCCAAGCGGATTATCAATACCAAAAGCAGGTACAAAGAATTGATAAGATGTATGATTAACGATCATGTTTCTACCGGGGACAAGGTTAAAAACCTGCGGCAGGATCTTTATAAATATACCAATGATGTCAAATTTAAGCGTGCCAGCACAATGGGCCAGATTCTACGGACTGCCCTGGATTTCGTGAAACGCAATTATGAAGATGTAAATATGAAGCGGTTGTTAAGCTGAAGAACTTCCTCTAAAAAAGTGAAGAGTGAAGAGTTCATTTTTTCGTACTTCTCACCTCGTACTTCATACTTCAAATTAGGTCGATAATTGCCATTTTTGGAACATCGTTTAGAAAGAGGAGAGAGGGAAGAGGAAAGAACTTTCGTACCTCTCACTTCTTACCTCGCACTTGAGATAAGGTCGATAATTGCCATTTTCAGGACTTGCTTTTAAGAGAGGAAAGAGCACAGAAAAAAAATTCCGTACCTCTCACTTCTTACCTCGTACTTGAGATAAGGTCGATAATTGCCATTTTCGAGGCATAGCTTAGGAAAAGAAAACTTTTCACTTTCCACTCTCCACTTAATTTAGCTTTTTTCCTCTTTATTGAAGTAAACCAGGTAATAATACATCTGTTTTTCTTCATCCCAACCTTTTTCTACAAATTTTTCAGCAGATTCGGGGTTTATGAAATCTAATTTTATCTGGATATTAGTGTCTAAGTTAATAACACTCTTAATTTTCTTCCTCGCGGCGGTAACTGCGGTATTTGCAATAGAAAAATCGGAAAGATCTTCAATTTTATATTTTGGCGCCTTCTCTGTTTTATAATTCTGAAATTCAGGTACCAGCTGCGGATTGTCAATTACCGAATTCAGGAAATTTGACTCTTCAAATTTGTCATTTTTCGCAAAGTAATCCATGCTCCGGTTCATAAACATGACTTCTTCTTTTTTGTCTTCCGCAGGAAGAACCACGTCCTTAGCGAAGTTTTTGCAGAAGTTGAGGTAATTTTTTGTGTGATAATTGTCATCTGCGAGCACATCTACACCCAAAAAGTTTTCCAGCCAATATTTCGTATCGTACCTGTTGGAATCGACTGAAAGGATTTTGTAACCTTCATCGCGGCCGGTATTAAAAATAAGCGCTCCTTTGTCGAGTTTGTTCAGGTTAATTCCCTGTTGAACAATCATATCCAGAACACTTCCTTTTTCTTCAAACTGAAGAAAATCATGCTTTAATTCAGACTTAAATATTCCAATGGCCGGCATTTTGATGTTATCCAGCTGCATATTCTCAAAATATACTACGTAAACTTCGCCACTCTTAATATGCGGATGGGCAGACTGCTCAAAAAGTAAAGTGGTTATTTTCTTAGAAACATCGTGGGCCAGATCTGGACTATCAAAAATTGCATTTGCCAGATTGTAAAGTTCGTTGAACTCTAGGTCTGTTTCATGTGAAAACTGATAGTAATTTTCTTCCTTTTCGCGAAAGGGCTTCAGGAAAAATTCCTTAATAAGCGGTTTAATTTCGTCCTCAAGATTATAAGGACTTGCAGAAAGAAAAAGACCTTCATTTCTACTTTTATTACCTACTCTGTGAATAGATAAAGATTCAATTTGGGCATTAAAGAGGTTTATCATTTAGTAATGAAAGTAAAGAGTTAAAGAATATACGGTGAGCAATGCAGATTAATTCCAGTTCTCGTCAAAAGAAAGGTTGTCGTAATCATCAATATCGAAGTCGTCATCAAACTCTGCCGATCCTTCTTCACTTTCCCCTATAAATTCCTTTTCGGGAGCGGCGTTGGGAATTTGGCCATGCACGAACATAAGGTTTGGATAATCAATACTGTCCTCGGGATCTGCAATTTCAGCAAGTTCCACCAGGAAAGTCCACATATTTAGAAAATCGTAGACATAGATCATCTTCGTATTATCTTCTGAAAGAACACTGTCCAGGCTGGTTTCGTTCATTAGCCTTACTTCGCCACCCATGTCGAACTGAGAGAATTCTTCTCCCTGGTTCCAATTATCGTCGCTGGCGTAAAAGGAAGCCATTTCTGTCCCGTCAAATCCAAAAGACTGAATTATGGTGTTATGAAGATCCTCCAGGGTGCTTTCCTGAAGCATTTCTATATCTCTGAACACATCCTCTTCCGCATCTAGAATTACTCTGAATCGATAAACCATAGCTTTAAATTTAAGGGGCAAAGTTACAAACTTTTGTACTTCTTAGGGGCATACACGCATTCCATTAACAAATAAAACTGGATCCCGAAGAACAGCGAAGCGATCACCAGATGCAACGGCTGGCTAAGAAACGGGAAGTCCAAATTAAACATGGCAATACCTGTAATAATTTCCAATAAAAGCAGAATAAGTAGCCAGTTAATTTTTGAAAATTTTAAGCCGAATTTCTTGTTTTGCCACCAGAGCAGGAGGTTTACAAGCAGTACCAGGATGGAAAAGGAGCGGTGGAAATAAAAGGTGAAGTTTGGGTTGGCAAGCCATAATTCTTCAAGTCCTGGGCCTAATGCTTTAGACTGCTCATCCACAAACTGCCGTACCTGGGTGCCCAGTACCACCTGGATAAGTGTAAGCACTATGGCGAAAATAAGGAGGTTCTGGAAACTTTTCCTGTTGTAATGTTCCCGTGCTTTTTCTGAAGAAAAGTAGATAAGATAGATGAGAATGGCTACAATTACCAGCGCCATCACCATGTGTACCGTAATACGGGCGGGTGCAAGAACAGAATAAACGACGGTCGCGCCAAGCCATGCCTGAAAACCCATAAGGAAAACGGTAAGCCAGGACAGCAACGGAATACGTTTATGGGTTTTCCATTTTTTAAGGGATATAAATGCCATTATTAAAACGGCAAATCCTGCAAGTGCGCCGCACAGCCTGTTAATATATTCCACCCAGGTATGTGCCGGGTTAAAAATTGCATAGTCATGTTTGCTGTAGGTTTCCCAGTTTTTTTCGTTATATTCTTTAGAAGAAGTAAAATCTGAAGCAGCGACCTGCAAGGTTTCATCAACAATAATCACCTGGCCCTTTTCATATTTTTTTTGTGGCTGAAACAAAAGTTCGGCCTCTTCAGTAGGAGGAATGTAATATCCGAAGCATTTTGGCCAGTCAGGACAGCCCATTCCAGAGCCGGTCATCCTTACCACGGCCCCGGCAATAATTACCAGGTAAACAAGGACAAGCGCTATTTTTGCTGATTTTCGATACACTTTTTGTGGATATTAGATTTGAGACTGCTTCGCTATCAGAATTTTGGATTTGGTTCAGGGATTTTTAAAATTTCTATTCTTCCAGCTGAATTTTCCTGCTCGATTTGCTACTCCAAACTCCGAACTCGGAACTCCCTACTTCACCGGCTGTAGCCCGAGTTTTTTTCCTCTTTTCAGCATAAAATCGTGCGCTGCATCATATTCGTTGGGAATTTCTCCTTCAAGAATAGCTTCTTTTATCGCGTCTTTTATCATTCCCACTTCTCTGCAAGGTTTAAGATCAAAAGTTTCCATTATTTCTTCCCCGCTTACCGGGGGCTGGAAATTGCGCACATGGTCTCTTTCTTCAACTTCTTTAATTTTTTGCCTTACTATTTTAAAGTTGTTGTGATACCGGTCATAGCGCTTTGGATTTTTAGTAGTAATATCTGCTTCACATAGCGTCATCAAATCTTCAATATTGTCACCGGCATCAAAAACGAGCCTGCGAACAGCAGAATCTGTGGTGTTATCATCTACTATAGCAATAGGTCGCGAACTCATCAGTACCATTTTTTGAACAAATTTCATCTTGTCGTTCAATGGCATTCTAAGGCGTTTAAATAACTTGAAAACCATCTTCGCGCCCACAAACTCATGTCCGTGAAAGGTCCATCCAATCTTCTTATGAAACTTCTTTGTTGGTGCTTTCCCTATATCATGAAGAAGCGCAGCCCATCTTAGCCAGAGATCATTTGTACTTTCAGAAATGTTGTCTACTACTTCCAGGGTGTGCCAGAAATTATCTTTATGGCGTTGCCCTTCAATTTCATCTATTCCTTCCAAAGCGGTAAGTTCAGGAAGAATTAGTTTTAAAAGTTTTGTTTTATGAAGTAGCGCAAAGCCAACTGATGGTTTTTCTGAAAGCAATATTTTATTCAGCTCGTCTACAATGCGCTCTCTGGAGATTATTTTGATCCGGTCTTTATTTTCCCGAATTGCTTTAAGAGATTCTTTTTCAATCCTGAAGCCCAGCTGCGCGGCAAAACGAATTGCTCTTAACATGCGCAAAGGATCGTCTGAATACGTAACATCAGGATCTAACGGAGTCTTGATAATCTGGGATTCTAAATCCTCGAGTCCGTTAAAGGGATCCAGAATTTCCCCAAAATTTTCTTTATTCAGACTTAAGGCAAGTGCGTTTATCGTAAAATCCCTACGGTTCTGGTCGTCTTCCAGCGTTCCATTTTCCACAACGGGATTCCTGCTGTCTTCACTATAACTTTCTTTACGGGCACCCACAAATTCGATTTCCATATCGAAAGCCCGTAGCATCGCCGTGCCGTAATTTTTAAAGATCTGTACTTTTGGTTTGTGCGGTAATAACTCAGAAACCTTTTTGGCAAGTTCAATCCCGCTTCCCACGGCCACCACATCAATATCCTTTGGGTTGCCCCGCTGCAGAATGTGATCGCGCACAAAACCTCCAATAACGTAGCTTTCTACATTCAGTTCTTCTGCAGCAAGTGAGATTACATTAAATATTTTATGATCTAAGGCTTTTTTGTAGTTTTCCACTTACATTATTTCTTTAGACAAGTCCTCGTCGGCAGACTTGAAGCTTATCGGGAAGACCTGACAGGTTTTTAAAACCTGTCAGGTCTAAAAAATTTCATCTCTCGTCTGGCAAAAAAACCTACTTTCTCACCACCTTCACTTTTCCATCGTTGCTTAATTTAATAATTGCAGATGGTTTGGTGCTTTTTTTTGACTGGTGCAAATTTACTACATAGTCCACACCTTTTAAAATTTCCGGAGCTATTTGAGAAAAGGATTCCGGAGTTTTTTCTCCGCTAATATTTGCTGAAGTGGAGACGATAGGCCTACGGAATCTTCTCACCAATTCCTTACAAAATTTGTCCTTAGTCACGCGTATGGCAAGTGTATTATCTTCGGCAATAAGGTTTTCAGCCACGCGAATTGGATCGTCGTAAATGATGGTGGTGGGTTTCGCGGCATATTTCAGGATGTCATAAGCCACTTCAGGAACATCTTCTACATATTCGTTCAACATTTTAAAATCTGAAACAAGACAGATAAGCGATTTGGACTCGCTTCTTTTCTTGAGGGCAAAAACTTTGTCCACGGCATCAGGATTTGTAGAATCACAACCAATCCCCCAAACAGTATCGGTAGGATAGAGAATAAGTCCGCCGCGTTTTAGTACGTTGATTGCCTCCTGGGATTCAGTTTTAAAATCATCTTTCATGTATCACTTTTTTATATTCAGAATATGTTTTTTCAGCCATTATTGCTGAAGTAAAATTGCTTTCCAGTTTTTGTCGCGAAATACGAACAAAATTTTCCCGGTCCTGCTGATTGTTCAGCAAAGATACGATATGTGCGGCCAACTTCTTAACATCAAAAGCAGGCGCAAGTAAGCCATTCACTCCATGTTCAATAACTTCAGAAATACCACCTACGTTAGTGCTTACCACCGGAACTTTATGGTAAAAGGATTCGTATATAAACTGCGGAATTCCCTCACTTTCTGAAGTCATTAGACTAATATCGAATTGCGGGATAAAATTAGAAGCGTTTTCAAATTTTCCCATAAAACTAATATGCTCGCCGAGCTTGTGTTCTTTTATAAGTTTAAGCAGAGGGGCAGTAAGATCTGTAAATTTCCCAATTTGTATAAAATGTAAATTGCTCATTTGTTGTTTGTTAATAAGCTCATCGGCCACAAAGATTAATGTCTTTAAATCCTTAGGCCATATGTGATTTGCGATATTCCCAATAATTTGTGTTCCTTCTTTCAGCTTCAATTTTTTCTGAAGAAGAAAAGGAGCAGACGTTGATTTGTCTTTAAAGTTCGTGCCGTGATAAATGCAGCATATCTTACTTTTATCTATAATATTTTCTGAAGTAATCGTGGCAGTGGCCTTAGAAACACACAAAATTTTCTTTACCTGGGGAGAGTTGTATTTGAAGAGGGTCTGCTTTCTTGGACGAATGGGAA
>NZ_JAVRHP010000105.1:0-10863 GCF_031846505.1 Autumnicola edwardsiae | reverse complement strand
CATCTTACGAAAAGAATTATCGGAGGAACTGAACAATATCCTGGACTACTGGAAAACGTTTAGTCAGGATAATGAATACGGTGGCTTTGTAGGCCGGCGGGATCACTTCAATACGCTTGTTCCTGAAGCAAACAAAGGGATTATTTTAAACACCCGTCTTCTCTGGACATTCTCGGCAACAGGAAATTTCCGGCAGGACAAAAGTACTGTTGAAATTGCAACAAGAGCTTACGATTACCTAAAGAAATTCTTTCAGGACAGGAAAAACGGAGGTGTCTTTTGGGAGCTGGATTACCTGGGGAACCCGGTAAATACAAGGAAGCAGATTTACGCCCAGGCTTTTGCTGTTTATGCCTTGTCTGAATATTATAAACTAACTCAGAAAGAGGAAGCGAAAAGTTGGGCTGTTTCCCTTTTCGAGCTTATTGAAAAGCATGGAAGGGACAAAGAGAATAATGGATATTTGGAAGCTTTTCAGCAGGATTGGTCACCAATTGAGGATATGCGTCTAAGCGAAAAAGAAGATAATTCCGCTAAAACCATGAATACACATCTTCATATTTTGGAAGCCTATACCAGTTTGTACAAAGTAACCGGAGAAGAAAAAGTAAAGGAAGCCTTGCAGAACCTTTCAATTCTTTTTCTTGAAAAGTTTTATGCTGAAGAAATTCAGCATTTTCACCTGTTTTTCGATGTAAAGTGGAACAGAACAAACAATATTGTTTCCTATGGGCACGACATCGAAGCGGTTTGGCTTATTATTGAAGCGATAAAAACCTTAAACGACCCCGATCTTCTGGAAAAGGCAAATATGGTGGCTGTTGCTGTAGCAGAAACTTTTCTGAAAGAAGGTTACGTTAAGGGCTCGGGAGTAATAAACGAGAAAAACCTGGAATCGGGAAAGTTGGATACCGACAGGCATTGGTGGCCACAGGTAGAGGCGATGGTAGGGCTCGATTTTGCTTTTAGATTAACTAAAGAAAATAAATTTCAGGAGGCAATATCCGATATTTGGGAGTACACTAAATCGCAAATTATAGACAGGGAAAACGGGGAGTGGCATTTTAGGGTAAATGAAAAAAATAAACCTTACACAAATGAAGATAAATTAGGAATGTGGAAAGCGCCGTATCACAATTCAAGGGCGTGCATGATGTTATTAAAATAAAAAATTATGAAAAAGCTTAGTTACTTATTGTTATTGTTCGTCTTTATAATTACTACTGCGTGCAGTGATGACGATAGTTTTGATGAACCAGACCCGGTTGAAGAAACACCCGAAGAAGTTCCGGAAGAGCCGGAAGAACCTACAGAACCTGAAGCTCCCGAAGAAACACCCGAAGAGGAGGATCAGCAGACTTATGCTTTTACTCCCGGGGAGGCCAGGGGCTATATAGTAGATGGATCGGCTTCAGAAGAAACTGTGGCATTATTTTATCACTTGAAAGCAATTTCCGATTCCCGGTTTATCATAGGCCAGCAGGATGCTTTCAGTGCTTTTTATAATGATGATTCCGGAGAATCCGATATGAAAAAACTAACAGGAAGCGATCCCGGGATGCTCGGTTCAGATTTCATGTTTATTACAGATGATTCCAATAATGGGGAAGAAGGTAACTGGTTCTATCAACAGGAACAACAAATTATTCAGGACGCTATCGAAGCTTACGACAAAGGCATGGTTAATGCTTTTAGCTGGCACCTGCGTGAACCTTATGAAGGGGATCATTTTTATACCAGTGAAATGACTGCCTTTCAAAAAGAAAATGCTTTTAGAAGTATAATGGAAGGAGGTGCCAATCATGAATATTATAAGGAAAAGCTTCAAAAAGTAGCAGAGGTGGTGAAAAACATGAGAGGAAGCGACGGTGTTCTTGTACCGGTGATTTTTAGACCCTTCCACGAATTCGATGGTGATTTTTTCTGGTGGGGAGCACCTTATTCCACACCGGCAGAGTATAAGGAGGTTTGGAGATTTACCGTTACTTACCTCAGGGATGAGATGGATGTCCATAATTTACTGTACGCTTTCTCACCAGATAATAGCTATACCAGCAAAAGCGCCTATTTGAGTCGGTATCCCGGAGACGAATACGTGGATATTCTGGGTATGGATAACTACGGAGATCTTGCAGCGCAGGACGGCTCTGGTGTGGCAACCGCAAACCAAAAGCTAAAAGTTGTTTCAGATCTTGCGAAGGAAAAAAATAAAGTGGCAGCTTTAACCGAAACAGGTTATTTTGTAGATGCACAAAACCCACTGCCTCCCAATTTTTATTCTGAAAATATTTACAATGTAATTACAGAAAATGATGTGAATATCGGTTTTATAATGTTCTGGCAAAATTACTCCGATTCCTATACTGTTCCTGTTCCGGGAGTAGAAGGGGAGGATGATTTCGTAGAGTTCGTTGATAAAGAGGAAGCGCTTTTATTAGAAGATCTCCCATCATTGTACGAGCTACCGGCTAATTAGGACTAGTTGATTTTTATTAAACAAGAATATCTGGCAGGGACAATTCGCTTTGCAACTTATATAAGACTAACTAATCGAATTAAATTAATAATAGGATGATAAGAACAGCACGTTATTCACTAGCCGTTATTGCCGCAATTGGAATGTTAAGTTTCAGCGGTAACGACAGAAGACTAAACCAATCTATGGAAACTTTAGAAACCGACAGTATTAAGGAAAAGGTAGATTCTTTGTTAAACCTCATGACCCTGGAAGAAAAAGTGGGGCAAATGAACCAATATAACGGATTTTGGGAAGTGACCGGCCCGGCTCCCGAAGGCGGGAGTGCAGAGCTTAAATATGAGCATTTGCGCAGTGGCCTGGTTGGATCTATGTTAACCGTTCGCGGAGTGGAACAGGTTAGAGCGGTTCAAAAAATCGTAGTTGAAGAAACCAGATTGGGAATTCCGCTAATCATTGGTTTTGATGTAATTCACGGTTATAAAACATTAAGTCCGATTCCTTTGGCAGAATCGGCGAGTTGGGATATTGAAGCGATCAGGAAATCGGCTGAGGTTGCAGCTGCCGAAGCTGCAGCTTCCGGGATCAATTGGACTTTTGCGCCAATGGTCGATATCTCCCGGGATGCACGTTGGGGCCGGGTGATGGAAGGAGGAGGAGAAGATCCTTACCTGGGCAGCAAAATTGCCGTGGCAAGGGTTAAAGGCTTTCAGGGAGAAGATTTGTCACATCCGCTCACCATCGCTGCAACCGCCAAGCATTTTGCGGGTTACGGTTTTGCTGAAGCGGGACGGGAATACAACAAAGCAGATATTGGGACGCTTACGTTACACAACATCGTTTTGCCTCCTTTTAAGGCTGCGGAAGAGGCCGGAGTAAAAACCTTTATGAATGGATTCAATGAATTGAACGGGGTGCCTGTTACCGGCAATGAATATCTATTAAGAGATATTCTTAAAGACAAATGGGGTTTTGAAGGTTTTGTTATTTCAGATTATGCCTCTATTGAAGAAATGGCCGTTCACGGATTTGTGAAAAACGAAAAGATGGCTGCCAAAAAAGCGGTACAGGCAGGCGTAGATATGGATATGGAATCCTATTCTTATGTAAACGAACTTGTTGCACTTGTGAATGAGGGCCAGGTGGACGAAGCACTTATTGATGATGCGGTTAGAAGGATACTGCGTGTTAAGTTCGAGCTTGGGTTGTTTGAAGACCCATATAGATATTTAGATGAAGAAAGAGAGCAAAATATCGTAGGAAGTAAGGAGAATCATGAAGCAGTTCTTGATATGGCCAAAAAATCTATAGTGCTGCTTAAAAATGAAAATAATATTTTACCCCTGGAGAAAAAAGGTCAAAATATCGCTCTTATCGGTCCGCTTGCAGATGATAAAAACAGCCCGTTAGGAAGCTGGAGAATAGCATCAGATGATAATACGGCTGTTTCTGTTTTAGAAGGAATGCAAAAATACGAAGGCAATAACCTTGTTTTTGAAAAAGGAGCAGACCTCGTAAACGGAAGGGTAACTTTTATTAACGAGCTCGAGTTTAATACCACCGACAAGAGCGGATTTGATGCAGCTCTGGAGGCAGCAAAAGATGCAGATGTAGTGGTAATGGTTCTTGGCGAGCATGGTTTCCAGAGTGGAGAGGGCAGGAGCCGTACCAATATTGATCTTCCTGGCGTTCAGCAGGAATTAATGGAAAAAGTTCATGAGGTAAACAAAAATATCGTTCTTGTTCTTAATAATGGTCGTCCTTTAGCAATAGAGTGGGCAGAAGAAAATATCCCGGCAATTGTTGAAGCATGGCATTTGGGAACAGAAACCGGAAATGCAGTGGCCCAGGTTCTTTATGGAGATTATAACCCCAGCGGAAAATTACCAATGACTTTCCCACGGAATGTCGGTCAGACACCAATCTACTATAATCATGGGAATACCGGAAGACCTGAAGCAACCGAAATGGTATTCTGGTCGCATTACATGGATGTTGAAAACACGCCACTTTATCCTTTTGGTTATGGACTAAGCTATACAGATTTCAGTTATGATAACCTGAAACTGGATAAAGAAGAAGTGAGTATTTCCGGAGAACTTAATATCTCCGTTGAAGTGACTAATACTGGTGATTACGACGGAAAAGAGGTTGTTCAGTTGTACATCAGGGACATGTATGCCAGCGTGATAAGACCGGTAAAAGAACTGAAAGGTTTTGAATTAGTCGAAATATCCAAAGGAGAAACAAAAACAGTAAATTTCACCCTTACAGAAAAAGAACTTGGTTTCTATAATGCACAGGGAGAATATGTTGTAGAACCCGGAGAATTCCAGATCCTTGTAGGAGGAAGTTCTGTAGAAGGACTGCAGGCTTCTTTTAATTTAATTGAATAACAGCCTATTCTATTTGTAAGAATAAACTCCTGTGTCAATCGGATGCAGGAGTTTTTTTATTTTTTGAAGCTTTACTTCGGCAGAAAAAATAGTAACAATATTTTCTCTGAAAAATCAGATGCTATAGTCCGGCTGAGCTTGTCGAAGCCCATTACAAGACTGGTTATATTGTATAGCACTGAAGGTCGAAAATTGGTCAATTGAATGCTGATCTTTAGCCTGTTATTAAAGGAATGAAAAGACTTCACAGGTTTTCAAAATCTGTGAGGTCTGATGCCGATAATTGCCAACTTTTGAGGCTCATTAAAAGTTTCCGATCAGAAAATTAAACTCCTGGCTCTTATATCCTGCAGCGCAGCGCTCTTTGCTCTTTTTAGGGGTCGATAATTGTCAAATTTTGTGCTGATCGACCTGCCAGGTTTTTAGAGCCTGGTAGGTCTGTAACCTCTGGAATTATGGTTGGAGATTCTGACGTTTCTAATTTCTAAAGGTCGAAAATTGCCAAATTTAAGGCTGAACTTTTGTGCTGTTATTAAGGAATGAAAAGACCTCACAGGTTTTCAAAACTAGTGAGGTCTAATGCCGATAATTGCCAAATTTTGATGCTCATTAAAAGTTTCCAATCAGAAAATTAAACTCCTGGCTCTTATTTCCTGCAGCGCAGTGCTCTTTGCTCTTTTTTAAACTACAATTCTGCTCTAAAACTGGACGCAGGTAGATCTGCTTCATTAAAAAGGTTGGAAGTGCTCATATTTCCCCAGGAAAATCGTACTTTTTTGGGTTCTTTTACTTTTACCGACCTCAAGATGATCACATTATCACGAATTTTCACGCTGGCAGGATAAAAATTGCCGTTTTCACCGGCAAGTTCGAATTGCGATTTCTTATTGCCATTGTCAAAATGCAATTCTTCAGCATGTTCAAAATAGATCTTTACTTTACTGCCATCTTTTTCCGCTTTTTTGAACTGCGGGGCATAAGCATCATCAATTTCTTTTCCGTAGTGATCTGCAAGTGCAAGTCTGGCAAATCTTAGCCCTACATCCAGTTTATTGCGGGGATGGATGTCTTTAATATTGCCAATATCGCTGGTCATGACCATGCCTGTATTTGGCAATTCTCTTACCCGGCGCTGCGCATCCCGTATTTCCACACCAGAATAATTATCGCCGTAATCGTAAGGTGCTATTTGTGCATAATAAAAAGGAAATTCCGTTTCCCACTCGTCACGCCAGCTTTTAATAAGTGTAGAAAATAGCTGCTCATAATAAGCCGCATTACTTGTATTGGATTCGCCCTGGTACCACAAAACCCCCTGAATTTTAAACGGTACAAGAGGCGCAATCATCGCATTATAAAGCAGTCCTGGCTCATTTGGCCCCCAACGCTCGTCGGGGAGCATTTTGGCTGCTTTTGCAAGGCTGTCATTACTTATAATTGCTTCGGAAGGAACCCATACTTCAGCGGGAGTTCCACCCCAACTGGAATTGATAAGTCCCACGGGCACGCCAAGTTCTTCCTGAAGTTTTTTTCCGAAGAAATACGCCACGGCACTAAAATTTTTCATTGTTTCCGGCGTGCTTTGTACCCAGCTACCATCCAAATCCTGTTGCCTGTTTTCTGCAGTTCGATGCGCTACAGAAAAGAATCTGATCTGGTCGTTTTCTGCTCCCGCAATGGCTTCTTCAGCATTGGTAATGCCGGCGCCGGCACTCCATTCCATATTTGACTGTCCAGAAACCAGCCACACTTCACCCAATAACAGGTTTTTCAGTTTAACTTCGTTGTATCCCGAAATGGTGATTTCCTGGCTGCCGCTTACATCTGGCGTAGAAAAGATAATTTGCCAGTTTCCGTTTCTGTCACCTTTGGTGTTAAGCTGCTCATCACTCCAGCTAGTACTTAGCTTGATCTCTTCACCCGGCTTGGCCCATCCCCAGATTTTCACCTCGGCATTTCGTTGTAATACCATATTATTTGAAAATATTTCCGGAAGGCTGATATTTGCAAAAATTTGAGCACTACTCAGGATTAAAAGCAGGAAAAATGCAGAATTTAATTTCATCAGGAATTGTTTTGAAGTAGTTCTTTAAAAAACGGAATAAGTTGTTCTGCCATTAGTTCATGGTCTTCAATATCTGGATGATAGCCGCAGCCATGCGGAGTTACAGCGTCAAATTCAAAAATATTTATTTCCTTCTCAGGAAAATTTACTTTTACATTTTGAAGCGATTCCAGCAGTATCTCGTTGTTTTCCTCACTCACCATTGGGCTGGTTAAAAGGGCAATTTTCACCTCCGGATACTTTTTATAGATCATTTTTACAAACTTTTTATAATTGGAAGTGAACTTTTCCTGATCAAAATCGGCTCGTTCTTTTTCACCGTCGCCCAGGGAAAGATCGTTGGTGCCCAGGGCAATACTTACCACCTCGGGAGCTTCCTCAAATTTGGCTTTTTTAGAATTGTCGTTATTGAGGTAAAGATTTTCATAAACATCGGGCATCACTGGTTGGTCTTCGTCATTCCAGTTGCGGTACATTCCCATTCCCGAAACGCAGGATAATTCAAAATCTGTATTTAATGCCCTGGCGACCCTTGGGCCGTATGCGAGATACGCGTTATGCTGAAAATACCATTCCCCGGTATCGCACGGATATTCTTCTGTATCGGCTCCCATTCCGCAAGTAATGGAATTACCAATAAACTCGATTTTTGGGCGATCTTCAATTTCCGGAGTACTTACTTCTTCTGCCGCTATTCCGTGGAAATAGAGCGTACCGGTAGTAGCTTCGGTAGCTTTATAGATGCTCAGGGAATTGTTGCTGACAGAATCCGGCAAATCGATTTTTACCGCTTTATCTGTACGAAAACGCCCCAGGTAATTTCCATTCAGCTCGATATTTGCAAAAAATGGCTGTTCATTTTCCCCGCTAAGGAAAATCTGAACGCTATCTCCTGAAACCTTCATTTTTACGGAAGCGCCCGAATTTATAAGCGCAACTGCAGTATCATTTATTTTCTCGGTTCTTCCGGAATACCGGTAAGCATTATTTTGAGCAGTGAAAGTTTGAGGTTCTTTTGTAGTCTCGCTACAGCCTATGCAAACCAGCAGGAGTAGCAGCAAAAGTTTTTGAATCATTTGAAGTATGTTTTGTAGCTACTAAACTACAGGATTTCTTCAAAAATCCGGAATAATTTGCTCTTTTTATTACTGCTGAAAGACACTGGAATCACAACTTGCCATTCTTCTGAAACCATGCAATAGCATCATCTATCGCCTGATCAATTGGATGAAAATGAACACCTAGTTCTTCCTCTGCTTTTTTTCCTGAATAGTAATTTTTAACGCAGAGAATCTTCATGTTTGCAGATGCAACGGAAGTTTTCAGGTTCAGCTTCCGAAGAAAATCTCCGGCGTAACCTGCAACTAAAAGTAAAGGTTTGGGGACTTTTATTAGTCTCGTTTTTGTTTCTGACCGTTGCACCATCTTGGTGAAAAACTCTTGATAACTCAGGTTTTCCCCGGCCAGCAGATAAGTTTCCCTGTTCTTTCCTTTTTCCAGTGCCGCACTAATCCCAAGTGCAACATCCCGCACATCTACAAAATTCTTTCCGCCGGGAGGATAAAAAATAATCTTTTTGCGGTAACCCATCAGGATAATTTCTCCGGAACTTGGTTTACCGTCGTAAGGCCCAAGCATAAAAGTGGGATTCACCGTCACAATATCAATCTTATCTGCGTAGGTAAACAGCTTGTCCTGGGCTTCCAGTTTGCTTTTTGCATAAAGGGACGCCGTAAAGGGAGGCTTAAGCGGAGTAGTTTCTGTTCCTGGATTTTCTAAAGTTCCAAAACCCGTGGTATTGGCCGAACTAACATAAATAAATTTTTTAAGCTTATGTTTTATGGCTGCTTTCACCAAATTTTCACTGCCGGCAACGTTCACTTTATAATAGCTGTTGTAATTTGGCAAATTTGGGGCAGTTAGAGCCGCTATATGCACCACGGCATCACAACCGTTAACGGCATATTCTACAGCAGAAACAGCGGTAATATCCCCCTGCACAAGCTCCATGTTTTTGTGTGGTGGCAGTAAAAATTTTTCTTTGCTTCTTAAAAGCCCTTTCACCTCATGGCCCAGCTCCAGGAAATGTTTGATCGTGTTGGTTGCCAGCAAGCCGTTAGCCCCAGTGATAAGCAGCTTCATTAGTCGGCGTTTTCGATTTCCTTCAGGGCATTGTTGCTTAAAATTGACATTTTAACCGATACGGGTAAAACGTGAAGTAAGAACCAGCCAAGACGATGCGCCCAGTTTAGTTTTATTACATTCGTACCGTTAAAAAGTTGATCGATAGAGAGACGGGCAATTTCTTCCGACGGAAGAACCAGTATTTTGGTTCTTATTCCCTGCTTGTCAATTCGGGAGGACACATCTCCGTTTGTTTTAATAGGCCCGGGATTGAGTACGCTAAAAAAGACACCCTGATTGCAAAATTCGTTTTGCAGGCTCCTGGTAAAACTATGAACAAAGGCTTTTGAAGCCGGGTAAACCGTTTTGTAGGCAATAGGGCTCATAGCTGCCATACTGGAGACATTCAGCACATAAGATCGTTCACATTTTAGCAGGTTTGGAAGGAGTTGATGAGTAATTATAGAAGTAGCTTTCACGTTTAGCTGAATCATCTGGTCCAAATAATCTGCACCTGCTTCAAGAAATTTTTTATTACCTCCAAATCCGGCATTATTTATAAGTATATCAATACTGAAGTTATTATTAATCCATGCGGTAAGTTCAAGTATATTCGATTTATCAGTAAGATCTGTTTCGTAGAAATGAGCTTCACACCCGGTTTTCCGAACTTCTTCTGCCACCTGTGCCAAACCTTCGCCCGGTAAGCTTACCAGGATAACGTTTATTTGTCGTTTTGCGAGATCAAATGCAAAGGATTTACCCAAGCCTTTACTAGCACCGGTAATTAGTGCGAAACGTCCCGGTTTATCGTTTCTGGTAATATTCATTTTAAAATGGTTAGGAGCAACAAATTTACTTTAAAACTTATCTTTTTCATAATTCCAATAGCATATAATCTCTATTGAATAAAATGTATTTAACAATTTTAACTAATTAGTGTAAAAACCATAAAAGCTTCAGATATAATTTTCTGAAATGCTCAAAAATGCGCTAAAAATCTTAGTTTTGGGGCTTATTATTAAAACCTGAAGATAGCATCCTGCATGAAAACCAAAAGGAATTACGTAATAGATTTTGACAGTACATTCACCCAGGTAGAAGCCCTGGATATATTAGGTGAAATTTCGTTGTCTGGAAACTCCAAACGGGACCAGCTTTTGGCAGATTTAAAGAGTTTAACAGACAGAGGAATGGAAGGAGGTCTGTCTTTAAGAGAATCCATTCAGGAGCGGCTTGATTTACTACAAGCTGAAAAAAGCCACCTGGAACCTCTTATTGAAGCTTTAAAAGGAAAAGTTTCTCCATCTTTTGTAAGAAACGAAGACTTCTTCAAAGAGAATAAAGATTATATCTATATTATTTCCAACGGTTTTAAAGAATTTATTGTCCCTATAGTTTCCCAGTACGGGATAAAAGAAGAAAATGTCTTTGCCAATAGTTTTATTTTTGATGATGAAGGCAAAATTGTAGGTTTCGATAAAGACAATGTTCTTTCTTCTAATAATGGAAAGGTAGAACAATTAAAAGCTCTTGAGCTACAGGGCGATGTGTACGTAATTGGGGATGGATACACAGATTATGAAATAAAAGCGGCAGGACTTGCCAACAAATTTTACGCATTTACAGAAAATGTTTTCCGGGATAAAGTGACCGCAAAAGCAGACCATATTACTCCCAGTCTTGATGAATTTTTATATCTACATAAAATGAATAAAGCTATTTCTTATCCAAAGAACCGAATTAAAGTTTTACTTCTTGAAAACGTGCATGAAGATGCTGTGGCTATCATGAAAAAGGAA
>NZ_JAVRHP010000104.1:0-10914 GCF_031846505.1 Autumnicola edwardsiae | reverse complement strand
TGGAAGTACGAAGTTATTCGTGGATTTGTGGCAAATAAGGAGATCGAAAATTGCCATTTTTGGGAAGCTGCCAATCTGAACTTTAGAAAATAAAAAATCAGAAATAACAATAACAAACATGATAGTTGTAGGCCTTACCGGCGGCATTGGAAGCGGAAAAACTACTGTGGCCAATTTCTTTAAAGAACTGGGGATCCCGGTTTATATCGCAGATGATGCTGCCAGGAATTTGATGAACACTTCTAAAAAAATAAAGAAGGAGATCACCGAACTTTTTGGTCCAGAATCCTATACCGAAAATTTGCCTAACAGAAAATACATCGCTTCCCAGGTTTTTAACGACCAGGAAAAGCTTAACCTTCTCAATAATATCATTCATCCTGCCGTGGCTGCAGATTTTGAAAAGTGGAAGGCACAGCAGGATGCACCTTATGTTATTTATGAAGCTGCCATATTATTTGAAAAAGGCGGAAACAAGAAATGCGATTACACCCTCCTGGTCACTGCACCACACGAAGAAAAAATTAAACGTATCAAGACGCGCGATAATAATTCTAAAGAGGATATTGAAGCCAGGATGAACAATCAATGGAGTGATGAACGTAAGTTAAAACTTGCCGACTTCAGCATTCAAAACCTTCAGTTGGAACAAACCCACAGGGATGTGGAAAATCTTCACGCTATTCTCTTAAAAGCGCGTAAAAATTAGCCTAACTTCTGTTAACATTTGGTTAAACCCTCAGACCTCTAAATGTTAAAATCTTACTTTTGAAGCATGAATAAGAAGCTTTTTTTTCTTCTCGTTGTTCTAATGAGCCTCTCTCTTATCGGCATTATTTTCGTCCAGGGATATTGGATAAAGACCACGATAGACGATAAGGAACAACAGTTTTCTCATGAAGCAAAACAGGTGCTCTTAAAAGTTTCTGAAGAAATTCAAAACAGGGAACTGGAAAGCTACTGGTTTCGTTTTGACTCTATAGATAAGAACAACAGTTCACTAAAGGGCATTACCCTTACTGAATATTTCAGCATGGACAGGGATAAGCTTAAGAACGAAGATTTTTTCCAGTCAGAGTCCTTTTTAGAAGAAGATTATAAAGTATCCTCAGGTTTTTTAAATGCAGATGAAGACAGCATCCAGTTTACAAAACTTATAAATAAGAGGGTTACCAATATCGTGAAGAACAATATTGAAGGCCGGGGAGTAAGCGCGCAGCAGCAAATAGAGCGGATGGTACGAATGAAGGACGTGGAGAAGGAATCTTTGCGGCGGCTTATTGGAGGGGTTGCAGAAAAACTTCCCATACATACCAGGGTGAGCGA
Source organism: Autumnicola edwardsiae (assembly GCF_031846505.1). NCBI lineage: Bacteria > Pseudomonadati > Bacteroidota > Flavobacteriia > Flavobacteriales > Flavobacteriaceae > Autumnicola > Autumnicola edwardsiae. The sequence goes on along the minus strand of NZ_JAVRHP010000104.1, from coordinate 9,588 downwards.
GGAAACTATTGAGAGCCTAATTGACAAAGAACTCAGGCGGCGGGATATTAAATCGGAATTTGAATTTGCTGTCTTTAATAATTCTATTGAGACAAACCTGAGTTCAGATAATTTTTCACTGGACCACCCTGCAACTTATGGCGTTCCGTTGTTTACAGATCCCGGTGGAAACAGTAATTACAGGCTTGTTGTGAATTTTATGGGTAAAAAAGAAGTGGTTTTATCGTCGGTTATTCTTATGGCGGCATTGTCTATCATCCTTACCCTTATAATTGTGATTGCGTATTCCAGTGCACTTTCACAACTTATAAAACAAAGACAGATCTCGCAGATCAAGACCGATTTTATTAATAACATGACGCATGAATTTAAAACGCCTATTGCGACGATAAACCTGGCTTTGGACGCGATTAAAAATCCTAAGATCATTTGTGATCAGGAAAAAGTTAACCGGTATCTGGGGATGATAAGGGACGAAAATAAGAGGATGCATGCACAGGTAGAGAACGTGTTGAGGATCTCAAAACTGGAAAAGAACGAGCTTGATCTTAAAAAAGAGAGACATAGGCTGCATGATATCGTAAAAGAAGCGATTGCACATGTAGAATTAATTGTTGAAGACAGGGGCGGATATATCCAGACGCATTTTGCCGCATTAAAATCTTCTATCCTGGCCAACGAAGATCACTTTACCAATGTAATTGTAAATATTCTGGACAATGCAATAAAGTACAGTGAAAATGAGCCCAAGATTGATATCTATACTGAAAATGTAAAAAACATGATCATCCTGAAAGTCAGGGATCAGGGGACCGGGATGTCCAGAACGGTCCAGAAGAAAATATTTGAAAAGTTTTATCGCGAACACACAGGAAATATTCACAATGTAAAGGGGCACGGTCTGGGTCTGGCTTACTCAAAGCAGATTATAGAAGACCACCACGGGGAAGTTTTTGTGGAGAGCGAAAAAGGAAAAGGAACAACATTTATAATTAAATTACCACTAATATCTTAATATATGGAAACTGAAGAAAAGAAAATTTTATTAGTAGAAGACGATCCGAATTTTGGAACAGTCCTTAAAGATTATTTGGCGATGAACGATTATGAAGTCACTCACGCCAAAAACGGAATGGAAGGTTTTGAAAAGTTTAAAAAAGATGATTTTGACCTATGTATCCTGGATGTGATGATGCCATATAAAGACGGTTTCACACTTGCCAAAGAAATTCGTGACAAGAACGAAGAAATCCCGATTATTTTTCTTACCGCTAAAGCGATGAAGGAAGATGTGCTTAAAGGCTATAAAGTTGGGGCAGACGATTACCTGAACAAACCTTTTGACAGCGAGGTGCTGTTAATGAAGATTAAGGCAATCATGCAACGTAAAGCGACAGATAGTGTTGCCGATAGTAAGCAGTTTGAATTCGAGATTGGGAAATTCCATCTAAACTCAAAATTAAGGTTTTTAACCTATGACGATGGTGAACCGCAAAAACTCTCTCCTAAAGAAAACGAATTGTTGCGACTTCTTGCACTTCATGAAAACGATTTGATGCCAAGAGAGCTGGCGCTAACTAAAATATGGAGGGACGATAACTACTTTACATCCAGAAGTATGGATGTTTATATTGCGAAACTGCGTAAATACCTTAAAGTAGACGAAAACGTTGAAATCTTAAACATTCACGGGGAAGGATTCCGGCTTGTGGTAAGGAACGAGGAAAAAGACGAAGCATAAATTAGTGATTCAGTTTCCTGGTGAAACTTCCATTTCAGGAACACAAATTCTGAAATGGAGGTTTTTCTATATCTTAAAAAGTCAAAGTAAAGCTCTTAAATTGGCAATTTTTGACAGCTGATTTCTAATTATTTTACACTTTCTTAGAATTTTCTGATGTTAAAAACCGGACTAAAACTTAACAACTCGTCCTACAAACTTCTTTAAACTATACTTATCTTTGCGGCTGAAGTATGACTATGACGCTTAGCCCTAGATGATAAGTTCTTCTTTCTACCCTACAAAGAAAATCTTAATCGGAATCTCTCCGTTAGGAATTCTTGTGCTTATATTTTTCTTCTTTTTTTTGTCTCAGGATGTTGTTGGGCAGCAGCCTGCTGATGTCATTCCTGAATATGAATGGGATGATAAAGAGGATCTAGGTACGGCTGGTATATCTTCTCTGGAGAATATAATAATTGCTTTAGACTCTGATTCTGAAGGAAATGTTTATGCTTTAACTTTTGGAGGATTTGTAAAAAAATTTGATTCTGATGGAAATCCAGATCCAGATGAAGATATTTCATTAGACGGCGACTTTGAAGGTTTGGTGGATTTAGCAATTAATTCGCAAAATGAAATTTTTGTAGCACACTACGAAGGTAGGGAAGTGTTAGCGTTTGATATGGATGGGACGCCTATACCATCAAAAAATGAAGATTCAAATTATTTTAAACCCTTAGGGATTACTTTTGATGATAATGACAATTTGTATGTACTAGATTATAATGATGGCTCTGGAGCAGAAAGCGACGTGGGTAGTAGGTTAAAAATTTATTACAACAATGGTGGGGAGAGCCAAAATTTACTAGAGAGCAGGTTACTGCAACCATACAGAATAGCTGTAGATTCAAATGGATCTATTTTTATTAGTCAGGCTGGGGATGATGATAATAATCCGGCTGTACTGATTTTTGATGAGGATTTGAACTACGAGGGGAAGTTGCCTGAAATTGAATCTCCCGGGAGCGTTGTAGTGGATCATTTCGATTTTATACATGTAATAGAATATACTGAGAGATTAGATTTTGCACAATTTTTAAATATTGAAGAAATAGGATTTTTAGGAGCCTTATCCCTTGTTTCTGAAATTGATGAAGGGATTGATAATAATGAATTTGTTATTAAAATATACGACAGGAATAGAGTGCCAGTTGGAATCCTCGAGGATAACGATTCAAATGACAACAATATTGAATTTCCGCTTGATATTGCTTTTAATCAATGTGATAAAATGTTTACGAATAATGCGGATATTACTGGTTTGTCTCTGATCTTCAACCTTGAGATTTATGAAAGAACTCCCTCATTTGATACTGAAGATCCTGTGGTGGAATGTATTGAGCCAGGACAGGAATTTACACTAGTAGATGGTTCAGTCACTATTGATGTAGAGAACATTGACGATGGCTCTACCGATAATTGTGAAATAGAAAGTATGATTCTTTCTGAAGATACTTTTAGAACTACAGGCGAAAAGGAAATCACCTTAACCGTCATAGATATAGCAGGGAATAGTGCAGAATGTACTACCACAATAAGAATTGTTGGGAAAGAAGAACCAGAACCTGCTTTTGATTGTCTGGATCAATTTACCCTTCAGTTAGATGCAGATGGGGAAGGGAAAATTTCGACGGAGGATTTATATACAGGAGATGGAGAAGGCGTTAATTTCACTGTTGACCGGGAAGATTTTAGCTGTGAAGATATCGGCACCCAAACAGTTACTTTGAGTTATTCAGGAGATGTTTCCGGCAGTTGTCCTGTAACAATTATAGTAGAAGATAATATTGCCCCTGTAGCTTCCTGTATTGGGGAATATACTATTACCCTTGCTCCTGGAGGCAGCGAAACTATCACTGCAGCCAATTTGGATTCGAATTCATTTGATATTTGTGGGGAAATCACCTTGGAACTTAGTCAATATACCTTTACAGAGGCTGATGCCGGAGATCAGACGGTAATATTGACTGTCACCGATGAATATGACAACGAAGCTATCTGTCCGGTTAGTGTGCAGGTAAATGTTGAAGAATCAGAACCTGCTTTTGATTGTCTGGATCAATTTACCCTTCAGTTAGATGCAGGTGGGGAAGGAACAATTTCGACGGAGGATTTATATACGGGAGATGGTACTGGAGTGAATTTTAGTATTGAAGAAGAAAATTTCACATGTGCCGATATAGGAACGGAACCTATTGTTTTGAGTTACACGGGAGATTTTACCGGAAGCTGTACTGTTCAGGTTATAGTTGAGGACAATATTGTCCCCGTGGTTTCTTGTGTTAGTGATTTTTCCATCACTCTTGCCCCTGGAGAGAGCAGGACTATAACAGGTGCAGAACTGGATAGTGGTTCTTATGATAATTGCGGAGGTGTTACTTTTTCTTTGAGCCGGGAAGTTTTCACATCAGAGGATGAAGGTCCTAATGACATAATTTTGACTGTTACCGATGAGAACAATAACTCGGAGACTTGTCCGGTTACCGTTCAGGTAAATGTTGAAGAAGCTCAGGAACCACCAGCAACAAATTGTATCAATCAAACCGTAAAATTGGATAGTAATGGCCTGGCACAAATCACAGCAAGAGAAATTTACGGTTCAGATCCTGATTTTGATGGGGTTAATTTACGGCTAATTAGCAAAAATAATTTCAATTGTGATGATGCAGGAACTGTTGTTCCGGTTACACTCCGGGTAACAGATAAAACAACAGGATTGTTTTCGGACTGTACTGCTCAAATTACAGTATTAGATAATGAAGATCCGGTTATAGTTGAATGTCCGGGAAATAAAGAATTTACAGTTCCATATGGAGAAACCGGTAGGGTAGTACAATATGATGTACCAACATTTGACGATAATTGCCAAATTTCGGGTGTGGTTCGAACCGCCGGTTTTGCTTCCGAAGAAACTTTTCCTGTAGGAGAGACAACAGTTACTTATACTGCTACGGACGCTTCAGGCAACCCTATGGAATGCAGTTTTATGGTCAAGATTACAGAAAATGCAGACGAGATTCCGCCCAGATTTACTAACTGCCCAGAAAATCCCGTTACAGTAACCACTGCTACCGGACAATGTGGAGCGACAGTAGATTTTCCCGTTCCGCAGGCAGAAGATAATTCCGGAAATGTTGAGGTTGAACTTACGAGTGATTTAGGTTCAGGCGATCGTTTTCCGGTTGGGGAACATATCGTCACCTACAGGGCTACAGATGAAGAAAATAATTTTGAAGAATGCAATATTAGTGTAATTGTCACAGACGATGTAGCTCCTCAAATTACGTGTCCGGATCCAAAAACGGCAAATTTCGACCCTGAAGTTGGTTATACACTTCCCGATTATCGTGATGAATTGGAATTTTCAGAAAATTGCAGTTCGCAAGAAGAGCTGTTTATAACACAATCTCCTGCGCCGGGAGAAATCATCTATGAAAGTCAGGATATTTCTTTTACCGTAGAAGATGCTTCCGGGAATAATGATAGTTGCAGTTTTGAACTTACTTTAGATGAAGACGCAACAGATGTTCCTTTAGAAATCACAGGTTGTCCCGGGCCGCAGCAAGGTCCGCTAGATGGCTACTGTCAGTTTACCATTCCCGATTTTACGGGAGTAGTCAGCACAAATATTGCTGCCAATATTACACAGGCACCTTCTGCCGGTTCTTCGGTTTACCAGGATACGCGGGTAAGCGTGATCGCCACAACTTCTATGGGCGAGGTTGACATTTGTTACGTAGAAATCACGCTGGATACTTCGCTGCCCGATGCGCTTAACTGTCCGCCGGCAACAGAAGAGGCAGATTATGACCCAAATCTGGGTTATGTAGTTGGAAGTTACCTTACCCGCTATGACCTTGATTTTTGTAGCAGGAACTTTACCGTAGAGCAAACTCCGGAATTTGGTACTCCAATTACTGAAGATACTCCTGTAAATATTACGGTAAGCGATGCCGCCGGAAATCAGGTTTCCTGTGACTTTTTAGTTACCGTACCCAACGATACCGATAGGCTGGTGGCAAGAGATGACGAATATTTTGTTGAAGACAACTCCCAGCTGTTTTATGTTTCTGAACAAAATGGAATTTTGGTTAACGACAGTTTTAATCCGGCAAATTTGCCTCAAATTGAAATTATTAGCCCTCCTCAGGGTGCGGTAGATAGGGATCCTGATGGTTCCTTTACTTACAATCCGCTGGATAATTTCACTGGGGAGGATTCCTTTAATTACCGTCTAAACGATGGTGAAAATGTTTCGGAAATTGCGACGGTTATTTTAAACGTTTCTGCCGGAAATATTGCGCCTGTGGCAAACGATGATTTTTATTCTACAGAGCAGGGCGAGATCCTGGATATAGGAGTTGAAAATGGTTTACTGGCAAATGATGAAGTCCCCGGTGATAATGCGTATGAAGTGATTAGGATAGAAGGAGTAAGCAATGGCTCGCTGCTGCTAAGAATCGATGGTTCTTTTGTCTATACGCCACATCCCGATTTTACAGGCGAAGAAAGATTTACCTATCACATTACCAATGAAGAAGGACAGTCTAATATAGCCACGGTGACTATTAGAGTAACGGGTAGCAGCTCAAACTTTACCTGTGTTCCTGATGTTGAGCTTCAGCTAAACGGGGCAGGGGAGGCCATCCTTACGCCAGAAGATGTTTATACCGGAGATGCAGATGGCAGGACGTTTTCCCTTAGCCAAACCAGCTTTAATTGTGAAGATATCGGGGAGAATCGGGTAACTTTTTCGTATAATGACGGTAACAGCCTGCAGTATTGTGCCGTTAATGTAATTGTAAGAGATGAAATTGCACCAACCATTAATTGTCTAAACAGAAGATACGCAGTTTCAATTCAGGAAGGTGAAACGTTTACCTTAACCACAGAAACGGTTAACGTCTACGATTTTTCCAGTGATAATTGCGGAATTGAGGAGGTGGTTTTTGACAGAACCGAGTTTACCTTTGCCGATTTAGGGACGCATACGATAAATTTCACTGTTTTTGATGCTGAAGGAAATTCAAGTAACTGCGAGTTCGACTTTGTATTGTCGCCGTACACCCCGGAAGAAGTAAGCTGTGTAAACGGTGTAACTCTTGAACTTGATGCTAACGGAGAAGCATACCTGGACATTAATGATGTTTATACTGGAGATCCTTCCGGAGAACTTTCTGTGAGCAGAACGTATTTTACCTGTGAAGATATTGGGGTTAACCGCGAGCGTTTCTACTATACCGAAAATGGAGAAGAGACCTTCTGCGAATTTTCCGTTACCGTTGCAGAAAACTTTAAGCCACAGGTTAGCGTAAACAATATTGGTATTAACATTAACGAAGAAGGAATTGCTGTTCTTACAGAAGAAGATTTACAAACTATAGTCACAGCAACAGATAATTGTTCTGATGAGCTGCGGTATGAGGTAAGTCAGGATCAATTTGATTGTTCACATAAAGGCGCTAACCTCGTAAATTTAACAGTAACAGACGAGAGTGACAATGCCACGACCACCAGTTTTACAGTTTTCGTAAATACACCACCGGGAACCTGTGGCACTCCTGTGGATGAGGATGATTATGTTTTTGTATACCCGAACCCCAACAATGGCAGCTTTAAAATCAATACGCCGTCCAACGTAGTGATTACAAACATACGGGCTTACGATATGCGCGGCAGGTTTATTAAAGAGGTTAATTACGACGAAACAGTAACCGAATATGCGATGAGCCTTGGAGAGGTGGAAACTGCTGTGTATGTGCTTCGGCTTATAATTTTAAGGAACGGCAGGGAAGAGGAGCTAATCCGCAGGGTTATTGTGAGGAACATTTGATTTTTTCTTCTGCGTAGGCGATAATATCTGTGGGCGCAGCAGTGTTCTCAAACCATTTTATAGCATTATCTTTTCTAAACCAGGTCAATTGTCTTTTTGCAAAACGCCGGGTATTTTTCTTGATTTCGGCGATTGCTTCTTCTTTAGTGATTTTCCCTTCAAGGTTTAGAAAAAGTTCTTTATAGCCAACGGTGTTGAGAGCATTTAAATGTCGCTTCGGAAAAAGCTTTTTAGCTTCTTCAAATAAACCGGCTTCCATCATCTTATCGACCCTCAAGTTGATACGCTCATAAATTTTCTCCCTTTCTGAAGTAAGCCCAATTTGTATATTTTTGAAATCTCGGGCTTCTTTTTTTCTGTTCAGGAATGAAGAATAGGTTTTGCCGGTTCCAATGCAAATTTCCAGGGCGCGGATAAGCCGGTGCGGATTTTCAGTATCCACATTTTTATAATAATCAGGGTCCAGATTTGCCAATTTTCGCTGAAGATTTTCCAGGCTTTCCTTGTTGAGGCCTGCTCTAATTTGAGGATCAACTTCCGGAAAGTAATCCAGGCCTTCAAGAATGCTTTTAACATACAGTCCGCTGCCGCCAACCATGATAACCACTTTTTTCCGCTGAAAAAGCTCGTCCAGTTTGGCAATGGCATCCCTTTCAAAATCACCTACCGAGTATTCTTCTTCCACAGAAATATGCTGAATAAAATGATGCGGTGCCGTAGCGAGTTCCTCTTCTTCGGGAACAGCAGTGCCAATTTTCATATCTTTAAAGAACTGCCGGGAATCTGCAGAGATAATTTCGGTATTAAAATGCCGGGCCAGTTGTATCCCGAGGGCAGTTTTCCCAATAGCCGTGGGACCAACAACAGTTATCAGGTAATTTTCAGGCATTGAGTCGGTTTCCGCAGTTATGGCAAAATTCGGCTTTATTTAGGTGATCATGTTCATTGCAAACAGGACAAACCTGGGTGTTTTTTATGGAATCCTTAGAAGAATCTGCTTTGTTATATTCAGAAGTTACTATTCCTGTGGGCACCGCTATAATTCCATAACCGGTAATCATAATAACAGAAGCGATAAACCTTCCCAGGGGAGTTACAGGAGCAATATCCCCAAATCCCACAGTGGTAAGTGTAACGATGCACCAGTAAATACTTAGCGGAATATTTGTGAATCCGCCGGTTTCCCCTTCTATAAGATGCATAAGCGTTCCTGCGATAATACATACGATTAGTACTGCGAAAAGGAACACTATTATTTTCGCCCGGCTGTTGCGAAGGGCTTCTGTAAGTTTATTGGATTCCCCAATATACCTGCTAATCTTCAATATCCTGAAGATCCTGAGCAGCCTTAGCGCTCTTATCGCAAAAAGTAGGTTCGCACCGCCAAAAAAGAAGCCTATGTAACTTGGAAGTGTGGAAAGTAAATCTACAATTCCATAGAAGCTGAAAATGTATGCTTTGGGCCTTCTTATACTAATAATACGCAGGATGTATTCGATGGTAAAAATGATGGTGATTACCCATTCTGCGATATAAAACTCCCAGTAGTACAATTCAAAATACTCAGGTACACTTTCCAGCATCACCAGTGCAACACTTATAATAATGATGACAAGGAGTGCAAGATCAAAGAATTTACCCGCCGGTGTATCGGCCTCATAAATTACTTCATGAAGCTTTAATTTCCAGTTAGGAGTGGATTTGTTATCTTTCAATGACATTTCTGTTAGAAGTCTTTCAAATTTAAAGAAATTAGCCGAAGTACGAGGGACGAAGTAAAGAAATACGAAAATTGTTAAGGGACATTCAGAAGTACGAGCGACGAAGTGGAAGATCGAAGAATTATAAAAAGTCCGCATTCGTGGATTGGTGGCAAAAACAAGAGGTCGATAATTGCCATTTTAGAAGCTTTATCTTAAATTGAATTAGAAATCAGGAGGCAAGAAACAGCAGGATCACTGCAAGGGGTTCT
>NZ_JAVRHP010000103.1:0-10972 GCF_031846505.1 Autumnicola edwardsiae | reverse complement strand
TGTGTCACTAAATAAATCAAGCTATGTTACGCTTTAAAAGAAGTTTGCTTTCACTCATTTTTGTTATCGCTGGCAGTAATATCCTGCTTGCTCAAAAAGATTCCGGCTTTACCTTAGAATCCCCAAATTCTGAAATACACCTGGAAGTTAAAATTGGGGAAGAGATCACCTGGTCTGTAACCAACAATTCGCAACAGGTTATCTCCCCGTCCCGCATTGCAATGACTTTGGAGCAAGGGGAAGAACTTGGTAGCAGGCCCGAAGTTCGCGATTCAGAAAAAGAGGAAATAAACACGACTATAGATGCCATCAATTATAAAAAAGATGTGATTGAAGACAATTATAATCAGCTGACTTTAAAATTTAAAAAGAATTTCGGCTTAATCTTCAGAGCTTATGATACTGGCGTTGCTTACCGCTTTACCACCAGCAGAAATAGAGATCTTACTATTGTTTCTGAAGAGGTGAATTTCAATTTTCCTGAAGATCATATGGTTTACATCCCTTACGCAAATGATCCCGCAAACGACGTTTACCAGATTTCTTTTGAAAATCGCTATGAACACATACCTTTGTCAGAAATTGTAAAGGACACCGTTGCTTTTGCCCCTGTTCTGGTTGAATTACCAAACGGAATGAAAGCAGCAATTACAGAAGCAGATCTGGAAAGTTATCCCGGAATGTTCTTAAAATCAGGTGATAAAGATTTTGCTTTAAAAGGAGAGTTCGCCGGCTATCCCCTGGAAGAGGAACAAGGCGGGCACAACGGCCTGCAATCTTTTGTGACGAAACGTGCAGATTATATTGCAAAAACTTCGGGGTCCCGCAGTTTTCCATGGCGTATCTTAATTATTAGCAATGAAGACAAAGAACTCCTGAACAACGACATGGTTTATAAGCTGGCTTCTGCCCCACGTATAGAGAATACTTCCTGGATAGAACCGGGAAAAGTTGCCTGGGACTGGTGGAACGACTGGAATATATCTGGAGTGGATTTTCCTGCCGGAATTAACACCGAAACTTACAAATATTACACCGATTTCGCTGTTGAACATGGGATTGAAAATATCCTATTAGATGAAGGCTGGGCTCCCCGTGGAGAAATCCTGAATACTATTCCCGCAATAGACCTTGACGAAATTATTGACTATGCCGGCAGCAAAGGTGTGGGTGTCTGGCTATGGTCGGGTTACCTTCCGCTGGCCCAGAATATGGATGAAGCTCTGGCAACCTATTCTGAAATGGGAGTAAAAGGGCTTAAAGTGGATTTCATGAACAGGGATGATCAAAAGATGGTGAATTTTTACTACGAACTATCCAGAAAAGCTGCAGAACATAAGCTTATGCTGGATTTTCATGGCTCCTACAAACCTACCGGCCTGCAACGAACATATCCCAATGTGGTTAATTTTGAAGGAGTGCGTGGTTTGGAGAATGTGAAATGGTCGAATACTGATTTTCCGTTGTATGACACCAGGGTGCCTTATATAAGAATGCTTGCCGGCCCAATGGATTATACTCCGGGTGCAATGAAAAATGCCAATAATGCAAATTTCAGGGCGATTAATTCTGCACCCATGAGCCAGGGAACCAGAGTACATCAGCTTGCGCTGTACGTACTTTATGAAGCTCCGTTCAATATGCTCGCCGATAATCCCACTAACTATATGGATGAACCGGAAAGCACGGAATTTATAGCTGCCGTACCCACTACTTTTGATGAGACCGTGGCCCTGGATGGTAAGGTGGGAGAATACGCAGCGATTGCCAGAAGAAAAGAAGACACATGGTATGTTGGAGCTATTACAAACTGGAATTCCCGTGATCTAGAAATTGATCTTTCCTTTTTACCGGAAGGAAATTATGAAGCTGTGATTTTTAAAGACGGAATAAATGCCAACCGGGAAGCAACAGATTATAAGCGAGAAGTGATTGACGTAAAATCTGGCGAGCAACTAAATGTCCATCTGGCAAACGGAGGTGGCTGGGCAGCCAGAATTTATCCTGCACAATAGCCCCCTGAAACTGAAATGCCCAATTCTGAAACTTCAGCAAAGCACGACAGGCTGCCAGAAAAAAAGCAGCCTGTCTTATGTTGAGCATTCTCTATGATTTTTCTTTTATCAGAATCTGTTAAGTGGTGATCCTGCCCGCTTGTTTTGTCTTCGGGGGTATTAAATATGGGACCAAATCCTGGGCAAGCCTTCATTTTTCCCCACCAAAGGATCGGCATCTGGCAATGGCACTTCAGCAATATTCTTATCGACTTTAGGCCGTTCCTCCTCTTTTCCGTAATTCATGTCATGATCCATCCCATTTGGATAAGCGCCAACAATTTTAAAGTTTTCGCTTTCCAGGTTCTTATGCCCTACACCTGCCGGAATTACAATAACATCCCCGGCTGTTACTCTCAGTTTTTCACCATTTTCGCCACCAAGATGCAGTAAAGCGCTACCGCTGTAAACCCCCAGAACTTCATGGGTATTACTGTGGTAATGGTGATAATCGTAAACGCCATTTCTCCAGGAATTTTTCCAATTATTTTCTAAAAACCTGTTCTCCAGCCATTCAGCACCAGGATTTCCTCTTTCGGAAAAAGCGTTTTTATATACTAGTAACGGAAGTCTATTATTTGGGATCTTTCCGTCGTCTTTGAAGAAGAATTTTTCTGGTTTCATAAGCTCTGTTAAGATTTGAAGTTTTTGAACAGCCACCAATTTGTTCCGATAAATTAAGAATTTTCACCCTTAAAATTCAGAGTAAAAGTGAATTTGAGGATACTTTAACAGGGAAATGACGGTACACTTCATTTTCAGGAGGTCTTTCCTGTATATTAATATAAAAAAAATCAGGTTTAATTCAGTAAAAATTGCTTCAGAATATATTTTAGATATTTTAAAACCAAATTTCCCTTCAATCTGCATGTAAACCTTTGTATATAGCCGAAAATTGCCATTTTAACAGGTACACTTCCTTCGATAGAAAATTGTAAATCTATTTTTTCCTGAAATTAACTTTATCCAGGAATGTGAACTCGAAACTACCATAAAACAAAGGAGGTTCAAATATGCCAATTATCGGTCTTCAGTTTTCCTGATAGCACCTATTCTCAAGGCAAGTTTAAAAAGAAGAGGCTGAATCATAACGAACCAGCCTCTTCATAATATATTTAATTAATTCGAAATGTTTATTTATTAGGATCTTCCGTAAGACCAAGGCTTTTAAAGAACTCGTTAGGTGCAGGACGGTTAGCAACGGTTTCATCAATTTCCCGTCCTAATTTTTCATAAAGCTCTCTTCGTCCCTCAATATCTGCAACCAATTCCTGATAAGCAATTTGCCCTACTCTTACCGCTACTCTCCTTGGTACAACAACAACCCCATCGGTATCGGCCACAACCACATCACCGGGGTAAACCAAAACTCCGCCAACAACCACCGGTGTTTGAACATCCAGCAATTCATTTCTTCCAATTCTTTCTCCCCTTCCTCTCTTGTTATAGTTCATGTATACGGGATTTCTCTGCAAAATAATTTCATCAAGGTCTCTTACGCCACCTACAGCAACCAATCCCACCATTCCTCGCTCCTGCCAGTCCAAGATATTTTTAGATCCTGTTGAACCGGCATCATTATCATCCTGATTGTCAATAACAACAATACTACCTTCCTTTATTTGCTCATTAAAAGATTCTCCTGATAATGTTGAATACCACATTCCTCTCCAATTTCTATAATCTTCGTAGTTCTCGGGTTTGGTAAGATCAGACCCTGCATTTCTTGGCCTGTTGGTTGGGGCATACCTGGCTGTTACAGCTATTCCGGAAATTCTATGCTCCATTGTTTGAACGTCCCGCCACAGCGGTGCGATTTCCGGATCCATAACTCCCACGTCCATATACCCTACGGTCACCAGCCCATCTACAACGTCATTTACTCTTGCCCCGCGATACAACTCCAGCAACACTTCATCTGAAACATCGGAGCCCTCAGAATTTTCAGGAGTGTTCTGAGCCATAAGGTTTAAACCATTAAAGCCTACTATTGCAGCGAGCAATAATAAAGTATTTTTCATTTTCTTCATTGTATTATAATTTAGTTAGTTAAATAAGAAAAACCAGCCGACTGGCTAGTCTAAACATCAGCCATTTTTGATAACAAAAATGGCTGCAGGAGGATATCCTCTGGTCCTAAATTAAATAAAAACCATCTATGTGGCAAGTTGTTTTTCTAATCTTATTTAAGCTACCCCTGTACCAATCTTGTCGTATTTATCAACGTAACATCCTGATATTCGCAATCTAAGCGTAAATATTTCTAGCAGGAAAGGATACTTTGGAACACCCTAAATGCAAAAAAGCCTCTTCCCAATTTAATGGAAAAAAGCTTCTCATTGGCATATACCGATCGAATCGGTATCTTACCACTTCACCCCTTATCGGGATAAACAACACAACTTTAAAAAGACTTTATTTCAAAGCTTTTATAATTTCAGGATAGAGGAAATTCAAAACAATCTCCCTCACCTATTTATATTTAAACCTTCAATAATCTGTTTACTTAACAAGTAAACACAAATATACAATTGCTGTTTTTACTAAACAAAAAATTTAATTTAATGACTTCTGAATTTGTAAACCGGATACAATGAGGAAATCTTAAACCGTGCGTTAATGGAAGATGATTTTGATTCAGCCATTATAAAACCTAAAAAGATTGGGCGTAATGACCCCTGCCTCTGCGGAAGCGGAAAAAAAATATAAGAAGTGTTGCATGTAGAAATTATCTGTTACTTTACAAGCTTAAACTTTTATAATTCGCATAACTATGCCGGGTAAATTAGAATTTACAATACTTTCTTCCCTGAAATTGCTTTCAAAAACCTTTTACCTGGGTGTTTTTCTTACCACAATCTTAACGGCCTGTAATTCTGAAGAGGAAACAGGAAAAAGGACATTTACGGGTGCCGGCAGCGACTGGGCACATTATCAGGGTGGCCCCGGGCGTAACCAATATTCAACTTTAACACAAATAAATTCCTCAAACGTCCACCAGCTTGAACTGGCGTGGCAGTTTCATACCAAAGACACCGGACAGGTGCAGACCAATCCGCTTATCATTAATGGAGTGGTATTTGGCATGACCGCCACCACTCAACCTTTTGCCATAGATGCGGCCACTGGAGCGCTTATCTGGAGAAAAGAATCTGAAGGAATGGACAGTTTTAGCACCAGCCGCGGACTTTCTTATTGGGAAGATGGTAACGACAAAAGAATCCTGTACACCAGTGGCTCCTGGCTATATGCGGTAGAGGCTGCCACCGGAGAACCCATAAAAGATTTTGGCAATGACGGACGTGTAAGCTTAAAAACCGGTTTAGGAAAAAAATCCCAGGATAGAATGGTAATTTCAAATACACCAGGCACCATATATAAAGATATTATTGTAATGCCTTTAAGGGTTTCTGAAGGTACCGATGCAGCCCTTGGCCTAATCCAGGCTTTTAATATAAGAACAGGTGAACTGGAGTGGGTATTTAATACGATTCCCGGACCGGGAGAATTTGGACATGACACCTGGCCTCCAGATGTTCGTAAAAATACACTGATAGGTGGCGCCAACAACTGGGCAGGAATGTCGGTAGACCTTAACCGAGGTATTATTTATGCCCCCACAGGATCGGCTGCCTTTGATTTTTACGGCGGAAACCGTCAGGGGGAGAACCTTTTTGCCAATAGCCTTTTAGCTCTTAATGCGGAAACAGGAGAACGTATCTGGCATTTCCAATTTGTACACCACGATATTCTGGACCGGGATCTTCCTGCACCTCCAAACCTGCTTACGGTAACCCACAACGGAGAAAGAATTGACGCAGTGGCACAGGTGACCAAACAGGGTTTTGTTTTTGTCTTTGACAGGGTAACCGGAGAACCTTTGTTTCCCATTGAAGAACGGCCGGTCCCAGCTTCAGATATTCCCAGGGAAGTAGCCTGGCCCACTCAGCCGTTTCCTACCAAATCCGGACCTTTTGCAAGACAAACTTTTACTGAAGAAGATATTAGTCCGTTTGCTTCTAACCGGGAAGAACTGATTGAGAGTCTAAAAAACAGCCGCTCTGAAGGACCTTTCACTCCGCTAAGTAAACGCGGAACGATAATTTATCCAGGCTAGACGGAGGTGCCGAATGGGGAGGAGCCGCAGCCGATCCCGAAGGTATTCTCTATGTGAACAGCAACGAAATGGCATGGCGTATTTCCCTGAATCCTACGGTTACTGAAGAGGAGCTGGCAGAGCAGTCTTTTGGAGAGCGGATGTATACTATTAATTGTGCTATGTGCCACGGCACAGACCGTGCGGGTAGTCCATCCAGTGGATTCCCTTCCCTGATGAACATTGAATCGCGGAGAGATAAAAAACGAATAAGGAACATTATTGAGCACGGGCAGGGAATGATGCCTGCTTTCAATAAATTTTCTGAAGAAGAACTGGATGCTCTTATAGCTTATGTGAACGAAGAGGAGATTGCAGAAAAAATGTCCAGGGAGCCGGGAATGGGCAGGTCTAAAGAAAATGACCAGATCCCTTACCAGATTTCAGGATACAACAAGTTTTTGGATGCCGATGGTTATCCAGCTGTACGGCCACCATGGGGCACCCTAAATGCAATTAACCTAAACACCGGTGAGTACCTATGGCAGGTAACCTATGGGGAATATGAGGAATTAACGAAGAAAGGAATTCCGCAAACAGGAGCCGAAAGTTACGGTGGCCCCATAGTTACAGCCAGCGGACTATTATTTATTGCAGGTACCAAAGACGCGAAGTTCCGGGCCTACAATAAAAAAACCGGGGAATTGCTTTGGGAGACAGAGCTTCCGTCAGCAGCCTTTTCCACTCCCAGCACCTACGAGGTAAATGGGCGGCAATATATCGTACTGGCTTGCGGAGGCACCAAGTTAGGAGCTCCGGGAGGAGACAGTTACGTTGCCTTTGCCTTACCGGAAGATCTTATTCCGGTGGGAAAGTAAACAGGAGTAAAATCCATTTGCTTCTAACATTCACTTATTTTTTTACCTATTTGAAGTAGCGCTATCTGCAATTTTTAAAAAGAACCTGTCAAATAATAAAGAAATCTTATGAAAAGTAAAAATTCATTTTCAGCTTTTTTAAGTTTGAAGTGTATGTTTTTTAACTGAAATTTTATTTAAATTAAACACTTGTTTTTATCCTTTAGATATTCATTAAATCTGTAAAAAATATATTACTCAAGCATCGTATTTCAATTGTCTTTCTTTTTCAGGATTGTATTATGATGATATTTGCCATTTTTTGCACATGATGCCCGGCTGTGTTTCAAATATCTTTTTCAGCAGATAACGACTGATAACCCAACTTTAAATATGTTTTATCTCCGAAAAATTTTCTACTATTGCATCGTTGCTGTTTCTGTAATAGTAATTGTTGTTAGTCTTCTTTCCCTTGTTCACAACCTTTCATTATGGTATTCCAAAATACTTGATTTTCCAAGGCTTCAGTATTTAATCGCAGGGTTAGCACTATTTGTTCTTTTCTTGCTCCTGAATAGAAAATGGAACTTATTTTCTGTTCTGTTGGGCGTAGGTTTAGTCGCTGCAATAGCTATACATTCCATAAAAGTTTTTCCTTATTTCTTTGGAGAAAAAGCAGTACCTGATGCTCACGACCAACCGGAAGGGTCTTCAGAAATAAAAATTGTAATTGCAAATGTTTTGATTACCAATACCACTTATGATGAATTTTTAAAAATTATTCAGGAAAAAAATCCTGATATTGTTTTAGCAATGGAGGTGAATGAGGAATGGGTGCAAAACCTTCAGGGATTAAAAGAAGATTATGCGCATCGAATAGAATATCCTTTGGACAATGCCTATGGAATGGCTATGTATTCCAAATTCCCTCTGGAAAACCAGGAAATTAAGTTTCTAAACCAGGATGATGTTCCCTCCTTCCATACCAGAATTTCTTTACCAAATGGAGAACATTTTATGTTTCATGGTGTACATCCTGTTGCCCCTGTTCCCAGCAGCAAATACCCAGATAACATCGGAGAAGAGGAAATAGCCCTGATTAAAGTTGGTGACCTCGTGGCAAAAGATGCTCTTCCCTCTATTGTTGCCGGAGATTACAACGATGTTTCCTGGTCTCTTACTTCCCGGTTATTTGAAGAAAGCGGAGACCTTAGAAATGTGAGAATTGGAAGAGGTCTATTCAGTACTTTTGACTCGAATTCTGTAATAATGAGATGGCCACTGGACCATTATTTTGTTACAGAAGAATTCTTTCTGGCAGATATAGAGCGGTTGTCAAAATTCGGTTCAGATCATTTTCCACTTTACGTAAAATTGATTTTATTGAAGGAATAAAGCTTTGAACTGCTCTGGATTTGCAAAGAGACTGGAACAAAAAGCGAAAAATTTTCCTTAAAAAATAGATTTCAAAAAATTTAATCTGCCTGCCCTACTTTGTAACAACTATTAAATTGAAGAAATTTTCTCAATGGAATCGTAGAGTTCTTCCACATCAAAAGGCTTGGCTAGAAACGAATTGGCACCAGATCCCTTTACAATTGAGGGATTGGCGTGTGCAGACATGAGTAGCACAGGAATATTCTTAGTCTCTTTAACATTTTTAATGTTCCTGCAAAGGTCGACACCATTGCCATCTGGCAACATAATATCCATCAGGATAAGATCTGGAAGTTCTTGATTAATCGTGTTTTTAAAAGAAGTAGCAGTGGGGAATGCTTTTACTTTATAGTCTTTTTCGATTAATAAAAAACCAATTAGTTCCCTTAAACTGTAATCATCCTCAACTAAAAAAATCTTTTTCATCGTATTCAAAAGTAAAGCAGAAGGGGATGGGAAAACTTTAATACTTTGTTAAAATAAAACTAAGAAATAATAAAAATGGTGAATTCGCTAAGGGATAAAATAACCTGCCGCGCCAACTATAAAGATGTTTCAAGCCTCACGAATGTCTTTAGCGGTAAAGCGTAAAAGTTGAGTCTCGTATTTGCAATCACAAAACTCTGCTCCCAATAATAAACTGCGGCATAAACAGAACATGAAAATTCATAAAAATAGCTCCCTTTAAGAAATTAGCATCTAAATTTTTATAGCGAGTTTTTCTGCAAGAAAACTTAAAGTTTCTAAATCTGCTTCATTGCTCATAGCTGCCCTGGCATCTATCAGAAGTCTTTTAGCCTCCTCTTTAAGAATATCATGGTAATAAGGATTAGCGACCTTCTGTACCTTAAGAGACAGGAACATTTGCCCTAGTTTCTGAACAACCACAATATCTGCACTACAGTATCTCCTTAAAGGGGCATTAATCTGATACAGCAATTCTTTAAACGTAGCAATTCTCAATTTGATAAAGTTTTGCTCTGAATCTGAAATAAAACTTTCATCTGCCTTTAACATTCGAAGCCTTAGAAGTTCAGAGAGATAATCAATAGAATTTAAGGCTGTTCCAGGATCATTTATACCGGGGGACATGGCCTTTATAATAACTTCATTAATTTGCTTAAAGGCTAAGAGGTAATTAGTGCTTACCAACTCTTTTCGGGACAAATGGAAATTAGAAAGGAGATTTTGTACCGCTTTATCACTAAGGCGCTCTTTGGAACGAAATACCGGTATTCCCTTTAAGACAAAAGTTCCTTTAACAGGAAGAATTTCTAATAAAGTATCATTTTCTTTGCAAAACGAAAGAAGGTTCTTTCGGGAAAGATCCTGAAAATAACCACTTTTATCTGTGCTATATTCAAACCAATTGTTAGTATCAGGAAAACTCCATTGCATCGATTCTTCCTGCTTGAGTATAACTTGAATTCTTTCCCTGGCCTCCAGGAAAATTTTTTCAAGAATATTGGTGATTTGAATAGTTTCAGAAATGTTATGAATAAAATATATAAAGGCATATATAGAGACGACAGTAAGAAGTATCCCCAGAAGAACCGCAAATCCCGGAACCTGGTATTTGTCACCGGTTGGCTGTATTGAAAATAGAATAAAAATACAGTACAAAATACTGGAAATGTAAATCCCGAGAATAATTTGATGGCGATAATCAGAAATCAGCCCGGGAAGTAGTCTTGGCGAATAGTCACTTGCAGCCTGGTTTAGAAGCACCATCACCATGGAAAAACTAAAGACCATCATTGAAATTAGCCCTGTAATACATGCACTTAAGATCGTCAAGGCTGTATCTCCGCTGTTTACGACCAATAGTGGAGCATGCTTTACAAGGTATTTTGAAACCCCGATTTGCTCAAGATACATCATGAGAAAAGCAAACAAGACTCCCGAAAGAGCGAAAAGTGTAGGATAAAAAGCTATTTTACTTCTGATGGAGCGATAAAAGTAAAGGATGTTTGTTGAGAAAGAAGTCATAGCTTAATTGTGAATTTTTTAATTTTTGAAGTTAAGCAAATAGAAAGACATAGAACCTAAGGAAAAATGCATCAGATAAAATTTTTATCTCCACCCCCGGATTTTTTTGGCTAATCCGGAATTTTTAGGGATCAATCTCAAAAGTTGTGCATGAATTGAAATTATATTTTGATTTTTGTGGATTCTCTGGAACAAATGGAAAGAAGAATCAAAGCCAGCGTAGCAAACCATATCCGGCTTTAACCTCTCGCAAAGACTCCGGAATATATTCAACAAAGCAAAATCAGTAGAAGAAGCCTACACAAAACTTGCCCACTGGTATAAAGATGTGGAAGAAACAGGATTTAAAGCCTTTAATACAGTCGCAAACAGCATTAGTCTGAACTATAGATCAATCTTTAATTACTTCAAAAAATGTAGAATTCTTCCTCTTCAGATCACTAGAATTTTTGCCTAATCCATAATATTTACTCTTGATCCACGATAATTGTCATTTTCAAGGCATCTTCTTAGAATCCTGAAAAATATTTCTTGACTTC
>NZ_JAVRHP010000102.1:0-11119 GCF_031846505.1 Autumnicola edwardsiae | reverse complement strand
GTGAGTGTAAAAACTCCACGGGTGAAGTCCGGCAAACGACAGCATTAAAAAACCGAAATTCACAAAAAAACAAAGATATAAGAGAGTCTCATATTTCCTAATAATACCAAATTTTTCTCTGAACAATAAAATCACACCTAAAACTCCTGTGAAAGTTAGTCCGGCAAAATTAAAAGGCCTCAGCAATAGGCCTGGGGCATTTTTTAAATATTGTAGATAATGTAAAGGTTGAAGACTAGAATTTTGATAAAAAAGTGTAAAAAAGTAAATACATGTAATCGTTATTAATAAAGGTATCGAATAAATGAGAATTCCCTGAAGCTTATACTTCGTAGAATAAGGTTGCTTCCAAATCAAGGACAGGATATATAAAGAACTAAAGAATGCAATGATTAGTATAGCATACCTTGAAGTTACAAATATCGAAATAATGAAACTCCACTTTAACAAGTTCACATGATTCATTTTATGTTTTAAATCTTCCATGGAGTACAAACATAAAACAGTACCTAGAATCTCCATGCTGTAAGCTCTTATTTCAAATGCTAGATCTAGAAGCATTGGAAAAAAAACAGGTAACATAACTAAAGTCAAAACTATGTTTTTGTTCTTTATCCATCCCTTGTATATTAACTTCCCAAGCATAAACAGACTTAGAAGAAAAAAAAAGAAGGGTAATAATCTTAACCAAAAGGCATGATTGGAGATTTTAGACCAAAAATGTAATAAAATGCTAAATCCCCCCGGATCAAAATTATAATGCCGGTTGTTAATTATAACATCTACTACATTACCGGTTGTAGAAAAGGGATCTGAATCTGGGTTTAGACCTTTTGAAATCCAGAACTGGGATGCTTCATCAAACCAAATGTACGAATAGGTAAGATTAAGGCTAAGCAAGATGATCACAATACATACACTGAGCAGCAGAAAATAAAAAAAAATACTTTGACCTTTTTTCAAGATATAAAATTTTAATGGTTAATTTCTTTTTCCTTAAAAACCTCTTCTATAATATAAGGAGGACGCCTTTTAACTTCAATATACATACGGCCAATGTACTCTCCAATTACGCCCAAAATAATTAAAACCAGACCTCCTAAAAAAAACACTCCGACCCCTAAAGATACTATTCCCGGTGTTTCCGAGGGAGAATATCCCCAAATTTCAATATCAAACAACCTGTTTAAAATAAAAAAAGCACCTACAAGAAATGAAGAAAAAGCTATAAAAAATCCTAGATATGTAGCTATTCTCAATGGAAAAGTGGAAAAATCCAAGAGACCATCAAAGGCTAACTTCACAAGTTTTTTAAAAGTATATTTTGCTTCCCCTGCTGCCCTGGAATCTCTTTTATAAGCTATTCCTATTTGACGAAATCCTGCATACGCTCTTAATCCTCTTACAAAGCGATTATATTCTGTCAGTTCGAAATTTAAAACATTTACAACCCGCTTATCTATTAAGCAAAAATCACCCGAGTCCAAGGGAATATCTATTTCACTTACCATTTTTAGAAGCCTGTAAAATAAATTATATGCACTTCTTTTGTACCAGCTTTCTTTCCTGTTTTTCCTAATACCATACACTACATGATATCCTTCTTTCCACTTCTCAATTAAACGATAAATTTGCTCAGGAGGATCCTGTAAGTCGCCATCAATAATCACCGCAGCATCCCCTCTCACCATTTTTAATCCTGCGGTAATTGCCGGTTGATGACCAAAATTACGTGAAAACTTAATAATTTTAATGCGCTTATCGCTTTCAGCTAATGCCTTAAGAAGTAGTAGGGTATTGTCATAAGAACCATCATCAACAAATATTAATTCAAAGCTCTCCTTCCAGGAACTACTGGAACTTATAAGCCTCGAATAAATTAATTCCACATTACTTTCTTCGTTATATAATGGAACTACTATGGATATCATATATTTAGCAAAATTATTATGGGAAGATAAGACTTAACAGAGATTTTTAAAATTTGGGCCATAACTCAGATATAGAAAATTTGGAATTAATTAAACTGTGGGGTTCAGGAATTTCAGTTCACCATAAACTTTCCCTGCAATGGAAAGATAATTGTATTTTTTATTTGCATAAAGAATACTTTTTTCAGATAATTCTTGATATTCTTCGTCTTCTAGAACGTTTAACTTATTTATAATAGATTTTAATTCAGATAAATCCTTATAAATATAGCCGTTATAACCTTCCTGAACCAATTCCGGAAGCGCTCCCGAAGAACGAACTATTACTGGTATTCCTGCACAATTAGCCTCTGCAACCGTTCTTCCAAATGCTTCATAACGTGCATTCGATATAAGAAAATCAAGCTTTTCGTATATCTCCCTTCTATCCAGAAAATTATGAAAGATAACATTCGGGATTTTTTGCTTCCGAAGCCACTCCTGAAACTGTTCATCTCCATGTCCTATAATATGTAACTCCACACTTAATCTTTCAACTTCAGGAGTTTTAAATAATCGAATTATTTCTTTCTGATTTTTTTGATCGTTTATCCTTCCCACAATCCCAAAGCACAAAGGCTTATGTAGTTTCCTTTTAGAAAAATTTTCAGCATCAAGTAATATGCTGTTATAAACCACCTTCGAATTTACTTGACCAAATTGCCCGAAATAATTTCTTTTAAGAAATTGGGATGGAAAAAAATGCAAATCTGCCGAATTATAATATTTCAGAAACTTAGTTATATTTTCGGTGTAAAAACCATATACGTCATCATTTAGGGTCTCTCTATGATGCCATATACATTTAGCGTTCAACTTTTTTGCAACTATTAATCCCATTGGGTTTAAAGAAGAATTTACGTAAATAAAATCAGGAGAAAATTGTTTTGCATATTTCAGGTGTTTTCTAACAGCCCATCTATTGTAAAATAATTTCATCCATTTATTTCTCCACCTCCATAATTTAAATAAAACAGGAGATTTCTTTTTCCACTTATCTCCAAAAGCTTTATTATAAAACCAATTGAAATGATGAACTACTTTATAAGGAATATTCTTTTTATTTAATTCCGGTTCTATAATTCCTTTTTCTGGTAAAATCAATATTATATTGATTTCGGGATCATATTCCTTCATCCCCAAAATCAACTCCATCAAAGACCTATTAGCCCCATATAAGGTAGAAGAATGAGCGTAAAATAATATCCTCATAATTTCATAGGGTAAAAGTACTACAAGACCTGCAGAAAGATCAAATATAAAACTTTCACAAAGCTACAGGCAATTTTATTTTTAATCTTTCGGCTTGGGTTTGGTTTTAAAAAGGAATAACTAAATTTGCTTGTAAAATTATTTTATGCTGATTATCGGAATTGCAGGAGGTACCGGGAGCGGAAAAACAACCGTGGTAAATCAAATTATAGAAGAACTTAGAAACGATGAAGTAGATATCATATCCCAGGACTCTTATTACCAGGATACTTCCCACTTGAGTTACGAGGAAAGGGTGAAGATCAACTTTGATCATCCAAAATCTATTGATTTCGACCTGTTGGTGAACCATCTTAAAGCGCTAAAATCCGGTGAATCCATAGAAGAACCACTTTACTCGTTTAAGGAACATAACCGCACTGGCGAAACCCGCACTATCCATCCCAGGAAAGTTTTAATTGTCGAAGGAATTTTGATCCTTACTCATCCCGACATTCGTAAATTGTTCGATATTAAAATATATGTGCATGCCGACAGCGATGAACGCCTAATTAGAAGGTTAAAACGTGATATTAACGAGCGCGGCAGGGATCTGGACGAGGTGTTGTGGCGGTACCAAACAACCCTTAAGCCAATGCACCAGCAATTTATAGAACCTACAAAAGAGTTTGCAGACATTATAATTCCCACAAACAAGTATAATACGGTAGCTGTTGATATTGTACAAACAATCATTAAGGATCGCTTAAGCTAATTTTGTATATTTAAAGCAATGAAGTGGAAAGAGCTACGCAATAAACCCTGGGTAAGATTTATCAGCAATAAATATGTCTTGCTAAGCCTCATCTTTGCAGGCTGGATGTTCTTTTTGGACAGCAATTCGTGGTTTGTGCACCATGAACTTAATCAGGAAGTCAACGAACTAAAGGAAAATAAAGAATATTACCAGAACCAGATTGCTCACGATAAAGCAATTATTCAGCAGTTGCAGGATTCTGTGCAACTGGAGCAATTCGCACGTCAAAAATACTACATGAAGCGTGCAGATGAAGATATATACATCATCGAATACGATTCTATAGAATAGAACAGTTCAAATTCAGCTGTTTTAAAATGATACTGATGAAGGAGAAATTATTTCAGGAATTTGAAGAAGTTTCTGCACGACAATGGAAGCAAAAAATTCAAGTCGATCTAAAAGGTGAGGATTACAACGAGAAACTGATCTATAAGAGCCTGGACGGTATTCATGTCAAGCCTTTTTATCATAAAGATGATGTTTCTAAAGCAGTTCCAACTCCTTCTCCCAAAAACTGGGATATTTGTGAACGCATTTATGTAGCTTCCGTAGAAATCAGCAATAAAAATGCACGAAATGCACTGGAAAAAGGTGCCGAGGCACTTTGGTTTATAATTCCAGATGAGAAAACAGAAATTTCTGAACTTTTTAAAGATTTAGAGTTGAATTTCCGCATTTTGATTAGCCTGGAATTTCTTTCTGCGGAATATGTTGAAAAACTCAGACATTTTTTCCGCGGTAAAAGCAGTAAAATAGTTATCCAGACTGATATTATCGGAAATCTTGCCAGAACCGGCAATTGGTTTTACAACCTGAAGCAGGATCACGTAATACTGGACGATATTGTTAAAAATTCGGGGGACTTTAAATCAGTGATCTCCGTAGATAGTGCGCTTTATCAAAACGCCGGGGCGACTATTCCGCAGCAATTGGCTTATGCCCTGGCTCATGCTAATGAATATTTGAACCGCTATGCCGAAAATGGCAATTTTCGACATTCAGAAGATCTTCAGGTCCAGTTTATAGTCGCTTCGGGCTCCAACTACTTTTTTGAAATCGCTAAGATCAAGGCGCTGCGTTGGCTTTATTCTACATTGGCCAAAGAATATAATATTGCCGATAATTGCCATATTTTGGCCTTGCCTTCAAAAAGGAATAAAACCTTGTACGACTATAATGTGAATATGCTTCGCACCACCACAGAAAGCATGAGCGCTGTCTTGGGTGGCGCAGACACTGTTTACAACCTGCCTTATGATGCTATTTTTCATAAAAACAATGAATTTGGAGACCGGATTGCCCGAAACCAGTTGTTGGTGATGAAAAATGAAGCTTACCTGGACAAAGTTTCCAATGCCGCAGAAGGTGCGTACTATATCGAGAGTATAACGAGGCAATTTGCTGAAATGGCCCTGGATATTTTTAAAGAAATTGAAAAAAATGGAGGCTTTCTTAAGCAATTAAAAGAAGGGATTATCCAGCGAAAAATCAAAGAAAGTGCTGAAGCAGAACAGGAACAATTTGACAATGGCAAACTTGTGCTTATCGGCACCAATACTTTTGAAAATCCTGAAGATAAAATGCTGGATGATTTGGAGTTGTATCCATTTCTGAAAAAAAATCCGCGAAAAACCTTAATTCAGCCTATTCTCGAAAGACGACTGAGCGAAAAAATGGAACAGGAGAAACTGGAACAGGAAAAAGCCGAAAAGTGATGCAGAGAAAAAATCTTCAACATATAAGTTTAGCAAAGCCTGAGCCAGAATCTAAACCTCAGCATTCAGATGAATTTGAAACCCCTGAAGAAATTCAACTGAAATCTTCCTATTCCAGAGAAGACATTCAGGATTTGGAACATCTTAATTTTGCTGCTGGGATCCCACCTTATTTGCGGGGACCGTACAGCACAATGTATGTTAGCAGGCCCTGGACAATTCGCCAATATGCGGGATTTTCTACTGCTGAAGAAAGCAATGCTTTTTACAGAAGAAACCTGGCAGCCGGGCAAAAAGGTCTTTCCGTAGCATTCGATCTTCCCACCCACCGCGGTTACGACAGCGATCACGAACGTGTGGTTGGAGATGTGGGAAAAGCCGGGGTGGCCATAGATTCTGTGGAGGATATGAAAATACTTTTCGACCAGATCCCCCTGAATAAAATGTCGGTTTCCATGACCATGAACGGAGCAGTACTTCCTATAATGGCATTTTATATCGTGGCTGCTGAAGAACAAGGTGTAAAACCTGAAGAACTTTCGGGAACTATTCAGAATGATATTTTAAAGGAGTTTATGGTACGCAATACGTACATCTACCCTCCTACTCCATCGATGAAGATTATTTCAGATATTTTTGAATATTCTTCTAAAAATATGCCCAAATTTAATAGTATCAGTATTTCCGGATATCATATGCAGGAAGCTGGAGCCACCTGTGATATTGAACTGGCTTACACCTTAGCCGACGGACTCGAATATATTCGAAAAGGACTTGGCGCCGGAATGGATATTGACAGTTTTGCTCCCCGACTTTCCTTTTTCTGGGCTATTGGTATGAACCATTTTATGGAAATTGCCAAAATGAGGGCAGCGCGTATGCTATGGGCAAAATTGGTAAAACAATTTAACCCCAAAAACCCGAAATCCCTTGCTCTTAGAACCCATTCGCAAACCAGCGGCTGGAGTCTTACAGAGCAGGATCCGTTCAATAACGTAGCCCGTACCTGTATTGAAGCAGCCGCAGCCGCTTTTGGCGGAACTCAAAGTCTGCACACTAATGCTTTAGATGAAGCTATCGCCTTGCCAACAGATTTTTCTGCAAGAATCGCGAGAAATACGCAGCTTTTCCTGCAACAGGAAACCAAAATTACTAAAACGGTAGACCCCTGGGCAGGAAGTTATTATGTTGAAAGCCTTACAGATGAAATTGCGCAGAGAGCCTGGGATTTAATTCAGGAAGTCGAAGATTTAGGTGGAATGACCAAAGCTATAGAGGCAGGAATTCCCAAAATGAGAATTGAAGAAGCTGCAGCAAAAAAGCAGGCCCGTATTGACAGCGGAACGGACATTATTGTGGGGAATAACAAATACAGACTCGAAAAAGAAGATCCGCTTGTAACACTGGAAGTAGACAACCAGACGGTGAGAAAACAACAACTTGCCCGGTTAGAAAAAACGAAAAAGGAAAGAAATCCTGAAAAGGTTAATAAAGCTTTAGCCGACCTCACTTCAGCAGCAAAGCATGAAAATGGTAATTTATTGACATTGGCCATAGAAGCGGCCCGGCACCGCGCAACCCTTGGAGAAATCAGCGATGCCCTGGAAGAGGTTTACGGAAGGTATAAAGCAAAAATACAGTCCTTCAGTGGTGTTTATTCAAAAGAAATGAAAGATAACTCATCCTTTAAAAAAGCCCGGAAATTAGCCGATAAATTTGCAGAGCAGGATGGTCGTAGACCGCGAATAATGGTAGCTAAAATGGGACAGGACGGTCACGATCGTGGCGCAAAAGTAGTAGCCACCGGGTATGCCGACCTAGGTTTTGATGTAGATATTGGCCCACTTTTTCAGACGCCAAAAGAAGCGGCTAAACAAGCTATAGAAAACGATGTACATATTTTAGGGGTTTCTTCGTTGGCCGCCGGTCATAAAACACTTGTTCCGCAGGTAATAGAAGAGTTAAAGAAGCATGGCCGGGAGGATATTATGGTAATTGTGGGAGGTGTAATTCCTTCACAGGACTACCAGTTTTTATTTGATGCCGGTGCTGTGGCTATTTTTGGTCCCGGCACAAAAATTAGTGACGCTGCAATACAATTACTGGAAATATTAATTGAAGAATAAGTCAGTAATAGAAAAGTTAGAAGGTAGGAAAAGAATTCTGGAACTTGGAATTCTTAACTAAAGCTAACCACAACCCCATAAAACTTAAAATATCTTACTAGAAAAATTCCTTGCAATTTAAACACAATTAACGTGAAAACTTTTACCTGCAACAACTGTGATAATATAATTTTTTTTGAAAACGATATCTGTGGATATTGCAACAGTTTATTGGGATATTGGAATGAGGAAGAAAAGATAATAGCCGCAAATCCGGGAACAGATTTTTGTGAAAATAAAACAACTTTTAAATATTGCAGAAATCACGAACACAGTGCATGTAATTGGCTAATACCAGAGAATTCAGGTTTTGAATACTGTGAAGCCTGTCAGTTAAACAGCGTTATCCCAAACATCGGAGATGAAAAAAGACTGGAGGAATGGCGACTAATAGAATTTGCCAAACACAGGTTGATTTACAGTCTTAATAAGCTACAACTACCATTTGTTTTTCAGCAAAAAGACGGGAAAGATTTAAAATTACAATTCCGTTTTTTAGGACCCGGCACTAATGGTAAAAATGGGCAGCAGGTACTAACAGGCCATCTAAACGGCGTCATAACCCTAAACATAGAAGAAGCAGATGATTTAAAGAGGGAGAAGGCACGAATGCAGATGGGAGAGAAAATGAGAACCCTTCTGGGACATTTCAGGCATGAAATCGGGCATTTTTACTGGGAAGCTATTATTTTGCCAAATCAAGAAAATCTTCGTCACTTTAGGGAAATTTTTGGGGACGAAAGAAAAAATTATTCCGAAGCCCTGCAGGAATACTACAAAAAAGGACCTGCCGAAGGTTGGAGGAAATCTTTTATTACCAAATATGCCTCTTCTCATCCCTGGGAAGATTGGGCTGAAACCTGGGCCCATTATTTACACATTATGGACACTGTGGAAACCGCCTACTACTTTGGTGTAAAAACAGAACCCAAAATTTTAAAAGACAAGCAGCTTTTAAGTTTAGGCATTAATCCTTATAAAGAAACCGATTTTGATGCCATTGTAAATGAATACATATCTTTAACTATTGCTATAAACTCTCTGAACCGCGGGATGGGACTATCTGATATCTACCCGTTTATTCTGAATAGGAAAGATATTAGCAAATTAGGCTATATACATAACCTGCTATTAAACAACCAAGGTAAAACTTTTTAAACATGAACTACAAAAATAAAATGCTTAGAGACGACGCTTTAAGAGGAAAATCGATTGTAGTTACCGGTGGTGGTAGCGGACTCGGAAAAGCGATGGCCAGATATTTCCTGGAATTGGGAGCTCATGTTGCCATTACTTCCAGAAATCTTGAAAAGCTAAAAAATACAGCAAAGGAACTTGAAAATGAAACCGGCGGAAAATGTTTTCCCGTCAAATGTGATGTCAGAAATTATGATGAAGTCGAACAAATGCGGGATGAAATCATTAAAGAATTCGGAAGTGCAGATGTGTTACTGAACAATGCCGCAGGAAATTTTATTTCTCCTACAGAAAGATTAAGTGCCAATGCCTTTGATACCATTATTGATATCGTCCTTAAAGGCAGCAAAAATTGCACTTTAGCCTTTGGTAAACATTGGATCGACAAAAAAGAAGAAAATAAAACTGTATTAAATATTGTTACAACCTATGCATGGACAGGTTCTGCTTATGTTGTACCCAGCGCTACAGCAAAAGCCGGCGTGCTGGCAATGACGCGTTCTCTGGCAGTCGAATGGGCGAAGTACGGGATTAGATCCAACGCCATTGCTCCCGGCCCCTTCCCTACCAAAGGTGCGTGGGACCGATTGCTGCCCGGAGATTTAAAAGAAAAGTTTGACCTTGCCAAAAAAGTTCCGCTTAAACGTGTGGGAGAACATCAGGAATTGGCAAATCTCGCTGCCTATCTTGTTTCAGATTTTTCAGCCTATGTAAATGGTGAAGTCATTACTATAGATGGTGGGGAATGGCTAAAAGGGGCCGGACAATTTAACCTTCTGGAAGCTATTCCGGAGGAAATGTGGGACCAACTGGAAGCAATGATTAAAGCTAAAAAGAGTTAAAAAGTTTAATGTTTGAAGTTCAAAGTTTCAGTTTTTAATTGTGGTTTAGACTTGTGTTGTAGTTATATCTTCTCAGAACTTGCAAAAAATTTTTAACCATTTAAATTAATCAAGATTTTTTTTGACACGTACAACGCTCCCCTTTCCTCTTTCCTCTATCAGACATGTAAATAGTAAATTCTAAGAACTGATAACTTAGAACTGAAAACTCCTTTATAAGCTGTTAACAAAATGATTTTATATACCTATAATTAATTGTATTTTTACGTTTCAAAAACCGGATATAATTAATGGGCAAAATCATTGCTATCGCTAACCAAAAAGGAGGTGTGGGGAAAACCACAACTTCTGTAAACCTGGCGGCATCGCTGGGGGTTTTAGAGAAAAAAGTTTTACTTATCGATGCCGATCCTCAGGCAAATGCCACTTCTGGACTTGGAATTGATGTGGAAGCGGTAGAGTTGGGTACTTATCAACTTCTGGAACATTCCGTTGAAGCGTCGAAAGCCATTATGGAAACTGGATCTCCAAACCTCGATATTATTCCCGCGCATATTGATCTTGTTGCTATAGAAATTGAACTGGTAGATCAGGAATCGAGGGAATATATGCTCAAAAAGGCAATTCTCCCGTTAAAGGAAAAATACGATTATATTTTAATTGACTGTGCTCCTTCCCTGGGACTACTTACACTTAATGCGCTTACCGCTTCAGATGCTGTGATTATACCCATCCAGTGTGAATATTTTGCATTGGAAGGTCTTGGTAAATTACTGAATACGATAAAAAGTGTTCAGAAAATTCATAACAATAAACTGGATATCGAAGGGCTTTTGCTTACGATGTATGATTCCCGGTTAAGATTATCAAACCAGGTTGTAGAGGAAGTTCAGAAGCATTTTAATGAAATGGTTTTTGATACAATCATTCAGCGTAATGTTCGTTTAAGTGAAGCACCAAGTTACGGTGAAAGTATAATTAATTATGATGCCAGTAGTAAAGGCGCCAGTAACTACCTGAGCCTGGCGCACGAAATTATAAAGAAAAACTCTTAGAAGATGGCGAAGGCGACGAAGAAGCAAGCTCTTGGACGCGGACTTTCAGCTCTGCTAAAAGATCCTCAAAATGATATTCAATCTGCAGAAGATAAAAATGCCGATAAACTGGTAGGCCATATAGTTGAACTGGAATTATCTTCAATAGAAGTTAATCCTTTCCA
>NZ_JAVRHP010000101.1:0-11205 GCF_031846505.1 Autumnicola edwardsiae | reverse complement strand
AAGCTGAAAGCAGTGAAGAATACCAAAACGTTAGATCCATAAAAAGGAAAATCACACAGAATAAAAAAGTCGATTTTTTTGAAATTGCAGATAAGCATCTGGAAAATTTAAAAAACAGGAATCGACATCATCAATATGATACTGAGGTAGGTCGCTTAAAAAAGCTAAAAAAATTTATAAAGAAAAACGAATTAGGTTTTAATGAGATAACTGTTTCACTTCTTAAAAAATTTGAAGCCTATTTACTTCATGATAAAAAGCGTTCACCGCGTACGGTAGTGAACTATCTGATTTTAATACGAACTATTTACAATCTTGCCATATCTGAATCTTTAGTTGACAGAGGTATGTATCCCTTCGGAAAAGGAAAAATTCAGATCAAAATTCCAGAAACCCAGAAAATTGGTTTAAACCTTAAAGAGATACAACGCCTGGAAAATGCCGCCGATCTGACAGAACCTCAGCAAAAAGCCGTGCATGTATGGCTTATCAGTTTTTATTTTGCCGGGATCAGGGTAGGTGATGTATTAAAATTAAAATGGTCAGATTTTAATGATGGAAGGTTAATGTACCGAATGAACAAAAACAGTAAATTGGTAACCCTTAAAACACCAGAAAAGGCTGAGGCTATATTCAAACAGTATCGAAAGAAAGATTCCCTACAGGATTTGATTTTTGATTATCTCAAAGACACAGACCTATCAGATACCCATAGAGTTTCTATTAGAACCCAAAGTGTAAACAGAAACCTAAACCGGCTCCTAAAAAGGGTGGCATCAAAACTAGAGATTAAGAAAAAAATGAGCATGCATATCGCCCGTCACAGCTTCGGGAATATTTCTGGCGATAAAATTCCAATTCAAATGTTACAAAAACTCTACCGCCATTCCTCGGTAACTACCACCATAAATTATCAAGCGAATTTTATTCATAAAGAAGCTGATGAGGCTTTGGATAGTGTCATCAATTTTTAGATGATACCTATGGTTAGTTAAGAGATAAATTCAATAATTACAAATCCATTCCTGCCCCATTTAATTTAAGCCAGGATTTATGCCGGTGGTAATCGGGTATTACTTTGTCGAGTTCGTTCCAGAAGGCTTCTGAGTGGTTTGGGTGGATTAAATGGGTTAATTCGTGGGCTATGATATAGTCTATTATTGTTAGTGGCGCCATTATGGTTTTCCAGTGGAAATTCACATTGCCTTGCGGAGTACAGGAGCCCCAGCGGTTTTGCAGTTCCATAATTTTGACTTCTTTTGGAGCTACGCCTATCTTTTCCTGCCAGAACTTTACTCTTTTCAGGATCTTCGTCTTTCCTTTCTCCCGGTAGAATTCCTTAAATACTTCTTTGGCTTTGGGTAAGTCTTTTTTCCGCAACCGGAAAGAACCGTTTTTCAATTTCAAAGGAACTTCCTGTTCACTTACAATCTCCAGCTTATATGATCTACCCAAATAATAGAAACCTTCACCGCTTACAAATTCACGGTAAACCCGGTTGTAATTTGCATCTTCCCAATCGGCCAGGTGTTTATAGATCTGGAAGCGTTTTTTCTCCAGCATATCTTCAACCTGGGTATCGCTAAGGTTTTCAGGTACCATAACCGAAATGCTCCCATCCCTTTCAATATAAATGCTGGAGGTTTTACGCTTGCTGCGTTTTAAGGCGTAGGATATGTCTTTATACTCAGGCATCTTTTACTAATCTTGAGTGTCTTATTTTGGCCAGGGCCAGCATTTCAGTTGAAATTTTCCCGGCTTTATCTATTACCGGATCCAAATCAAAGTCCCCGGCAATTGCATAAATAATGTCTTCCAGGGCTGCACCAAGCTTTTTAACTTCTTCTCCCTTTTTCCAAAAACCGGATATTCTGATTTCTTGTTTAATGAGCGGCAGAGCTTCTTTAATGATAGGCTTTAATTGCAGCTTTATCTCATCACTGGCATCCTTGCCATAGGCGGTATGCAGGATCAAATCATAAAAAGGTGCTTCTTCCAGGCTAATGCCTTCTACAGAACCTTCTTTTCTACCGGCTGCCATTTCCTCGCGAAGTTTGGTTTCTTCTCTCAGGATAGTATCCCAATCATTCCAGTGAATTTTGATGATGTTATCCAGTTTTTCACTCATCGTTTTGTAATATACCGGGTCGTCCTGCATATTCACTTTGATGTGTTTTCGCATCGCGTGTTCCATCTCACTGGCTTTGGCCTTGGAGGTCTTATTTTTATCGAGTTCCTTCTGAAATTCTTTTGAGAAGAGCTCAGTGGGCGGAATCTTAGGATTAATTCCAAGACTTATAAGATGCTCGTTCACCAGGCGTTTTACCTTATTTCCTTCTCCACTAATATTTAAGGTATCATCTTTATACCGCTCTTTTACCTTACTCAGCAGATAAGCAAATCGCTTTAGCGGTATTTTATATGGGGTAGCGGCTTCATTAGGCAGAATGACATTCATACTTTCCTGAAAGGTATTGTAGTAGCTGGTGAAGCCGGCTCTAAGTTTTATATCATCCAATAATTCAATACAGTCTTCAAGGATTTGATATTCGCGGACTTTATCTTTTATTCGCTGATTCACAAAATCTTCAATCTCAGGAATTTTGTTTTCTGAAAATAATTGAACCAAACGCCGGTAACGGGTTTCCAAAACGGGTACTTCCGAAGAAATATCCCGGAAACCATCAAGAATCTCATCACTTTCCTCTCCGGCATAAATAGCCAGGGCATCACGAAGGTTTTCTGTTAGTCCGATATAATCTACAATATAACCCCTGCTTTTTCCGGGGTGTACACGATTTACCCTAGCAATGGCCTGAAGTAAGTTGTGTTCCTGAAGTTTTTTATCCAGGTACATAATCTGTTCGATGGGAGCATCGAAACCGGTAAGCAGCATATCGCACACCACCATAAAAGCAATCCCCGTGTAGGATTCCTCAAAATTGAATTTCTTTTTGAAATTCTCCACAGCATTCATCGCTTTAGCTTCCTTTCGTGCCTGGGTGATCACCGCTTCTTCATTGGTATCATCACTGGATACCACCACGGCCGATTTCAAAAACTTAAGCAGTTTTAGTTTTTCGGAATCGTAAGTTTCATCTTCTTCCTTTTCTGAAATCCGGTTTTGCAGGGCGAGATCTATGTATTTTTTATAGCGTACTGCAGCTATTTTAGAAGAACACACCACCTGGGCCTTGAAGCCATCATCCAGAATATTGCGCTCATAATGCCGCACCATATCGTTGGCGATAAGCTTAATGCGCTCTTCGGCTTCGAGGATATCGCCGTAGGTACCGTATTTCTTTTTGATCTCCAGAAGTTCCTCTTCAGTACGATCTTTAAAGAGGTTTTCGAATTTGCGATCGAATTCAGATTTTTCATTGAGGGCAGTATCGGCGGTTTTGCCTTCGTAAAGGATCTGAACGGTTGCGCCATCGTCTACTGCATCCTGGAGTTTATATTTATCTATATACTCTTTATAAGTTCCGAAGCGCTGCAGGGTTTTAGTCTTATGTCTGTCGGTTATAAGCGGAGTTCCGGTAAAGGCTATTTTAGTGGCATTCGGAAAGGCTGAAAACAGGTTATCTCCCAAATCGGAGTTCACGGTTCTGTGGGCTTCATCCTGCAGGATAAGGATCCTTTCTGAAGTATTTACCACTCCGAAATTTTTAAATTCCGAGATGGGTTCTGCCACGCGGTCCAGGATATACTCCGGCAGTTTATTTTTTTCTTTTTCCTGGAACTTCTGAAGCATTACCATTGTAATATTGGAAGCTTCAGAAGAGAGTTTTGGTTTCAGCTCCTCAATTCTGCTAATGTAATCTACTTTCTCTCCCGTGTAGTTTGCGGTTTTTCCAAGCTGAACTTCCAGATCGTTACGATCGTTAACTATGATCACCTTGTAATCATTAAGCTCCTGAACACTGCGAAGTTTCTTGATGAGAAAGACCATAGTAAGCGATTTCCCAGAGCCCTGGGTATGCCAGATCACTCCGGAACGCTCATCGAGGGTCTCACCATTCAGCAACCGGTCTTTGATCTTTTGTACCGCTCTAAACTGCTGGTAACGGGAAACGATCTTGATCTCCTTGTTTTCCCCAATTTCCATAAAGAGGGTGAAGTTTTGCAGAATATCCAGAAGGTTTTCAGGAGAGAGCATTCCCTGGATAAGTTTCTCCTGCATTCGCTCTTTCCCAAGGGGTGCATCATAGTCTTTTAAATGCTCCGGATGTATGTCTTTCCAGTTGAGGTAATATTGATCGGTGGCCGTTAGGGTGCCGTAAGTGGCATCCTCGCCATAGGTGGCAATGCAAAAATGATTGAAATGGAACAGCCTTTCCTCGCCTTCTTTTAGGCCGGCTTCGTGGGTTTCGATGCGCTGATTGCTGTATCTTCTTAACTGCTCATAGGCTGCGGTGAGTGGATTAGCGGTAAACTGATTCTGATCTTTACATTCCACCACTACCAAAGGGATACCGTTTACAAATAGGACGATATCGGGTAACACAAAGCCTTTGGGCGAGCCCGGGGTATCAATGCGAAACTGGTTGATGGCGATAAAAGAATTCTCCAGTGGATTTTTGAAATCTATAAACTGCACCTTAGGAAATTCTTCGCCGGTGAGTTCATTTTCATCTACAGAGGTGCCATTTAGCAATAATTCAAAAACCGTTTTGTTGACTTCCATCAGGTTTTTGGTGGGATGATCTGTAAGTTCGTGGTACAGATCTTCCAGCTGATTGGGAGTGAGCCATTCCCGACCGTTAGCTTTATTGATCTTACGAACCGAGTTTAAAAAGGTATCTTTTAATACCACTTCCCTGAAAAAAGACCTCAGACTTTTTGCAGGATCGGTTGGAATACCGAAGCCCTGGTCTATACTCGTCCAGCCCAGGTTTTCCAACTGCTCTAAAAAGGGTTTTTCTACGAAGTGGTATTCAGACATAATAGTTGTTTTAGCTAACCTTTCTTAATTGTTTTAAATCCGGTTTTTGTAATACTGATTGCATATTCCGGATGAACTTTTCACTACTCTCCTTCATCTTTGAATAAAAATCCTTACCATCACCTTCGGGGATTTTTAGGAATATTATATGAAAAGGTATTTCATTATCCATTATTTCCAGACTTTGAGTGGTAATACCTTCCCCTGCTGAAAACATTTGATTGAACTTCTCTTCTTTTAAAGGATAAATGAACCCACAACCTTTTATCTGTCTTTTGTTTCCCCACTGCCCGATGTAGGTATGCAACTGGAAGAGATCTTCCCTTTTTACCCCAAATCTACCATCGAAATTTTTGTATTTAACATCAAAGACATAAGTGTGGCCGTTATCTTCAAAGACTATGTCTGGTTCAAGGTTTCGATAACCTGGTTGACCGGTTGGGATTTTTATTTCCTTCGATTTACTTTCAATTGCGAAGCCATTTCTCAATAAAAGCTTGTGTATAAAATATTCGAAGAGCATTGAAACATCAAATAAAAATGCGCTGGTATCTGAATTCTCCCCAAAGGAGGATATTTCATCTTTAAGGATTTTCCGACTTAAGTCGATAACCTCATTATACTCGAGGTAAAAAGGATTGGTAAAGGCTTTCGTGTTATATAATTGCTGTTTTGAGTATTTCTTACCCTCTAGAGCAGTTTTAAAAGCTAATTTTAAGGGGTGCATATCTGAAAGAAATGATTGTGTTCCCAACTTATCAAAGGCCGCATCGATCAAGCCGGTAACTTCATTGATATAACTATGTTCCCGGTAAGTACATTTATATTTAGCGTCCCTACTTAGATAAAAACTAAGGGGATCTATTTGGCCTTTTACCCTGGTTGTTCTTTCTGTTTTAGAAATGTAAGATTTTGGAATACCGAGGCGAAAAGCTTTTTTTAATTTGATTTTCCAGAGGTATATAAGCAGCCATTCAAAGCCATTGTAATCTTTCTTTTCACCGCCGAAATCCTGAATTTCCAAGAAACCATCAGCATCGGAAATGATGTATTTAAGAAAATCATCTCCAAAGCGAGAAGAGATTTGAATTGAATAGTCTCCAGCTTTGGCAAAGCCTACAATATTTCCGGTGCTTAGATGAAAGTTCCTTGCGTCTCTACCTTTTAAATTTATAAATGGATCACTTGAATTATGTTCGTACAAGCCCTCATTTATAAATTGAGTGTTGGTAAGCTTTTTAAGTGCTTCTGAGGAACTCAGTGAAATATTTAGCAAAAAATCCCATATTCTTTCATCATATTGACGGGCGTGAGTTCTGTAATTTCTTTTAAACCACAAAGGGGTATGCATATTTTGAAAATGATTAGAAAACATACCATCCACTGCCTGGTAAGATGAATTATCCTTTAATTCTCCCTCCTTTAATATGTTATACAACCATTTCCCCATTAGTTCAGGCTAAAGGATTTTTTAAATTTCCCAAGTAATTCAGCTTCTCTGCCGGTTCCCCTAAGATATTCCTGCAATAAGGGTTGAATATTATCCTCCCAAACGGCTTTCCTCACTTCAGAAACCGATGAGTTTTCTGCGTAGTTCAAGTTCCACAGGTAAGCGTGGCCTATGCAGTAATCTTTCCCAAGAAGTTCCTGGTTTCTTATGTTATCGTTTAAGTTTTCAAGATTTTTCGCTAAATCACTCCAATTTTTAAAATGAGGTTTATCGGTATTTTCAGTGAGGTGATATCTCAAAATGGAAGTATCGGGTTGTACTTCTTCCCACCTAAACCTTCTACGCAGAGCAAAATCAAAGCTTTCCACACTTCGGTCTATGGTGTTCATCGTGGCGATTATAAAAACATTGTTAGGAACAAAAAACCGGTATTCTTCACCTATTTTAATCATTCCTGTACTATCAGTATTTAAGTGGGAATATTGAGTTTTGATCATACCTTCATAACCACGATATTCTAAGCAATACATCAATTCACCGAAAACCCGGCTTAGTTCTGCGCGGTTTATTTCATCGATAATTATAAAAAAGGGAGGGACTATAGATTCCAGTTTTTTTCCTGGATCAGCATTAAAGATGAATTCCCAATGAACTCCATTTAATTTATCTTTATAGGAATGAATGTCTTCAACTTTAAGGTCTTCCCATTTACGGTTTTTATTGATTATTTTTTGCTCAATAAGATCCTTTTCCCATTTACCCGCTTTAATGCACAAATCTTTAAAAACACCATTTTGTAAAGCAAGCTGGGTTTGGTTCTGATTATCTATAGTGGGACGTAAGCCTTCCATAAAATCTTCATAAGTAAAGGATGGATGAAACTGAACTACCTTTACTAATTCATCATAAGTGATGTCTGAACCGGCTTCAATTTCACCACACCAAAGCTCATATTGTAATTCAGTAGTCTTTTTGGCATTATAGGTTTTTCCAGTGCCGGGAGCACCATATTTGACTACCTGTTTTTTAAGGCTAAAGGGATTGGATAGGTTTGTATATATTTCCCAGTAAAAAAGCCCTATCCAGTGATCGTCTATTTCAACCTCATCATCATTCCAAAGGTCTTTTAAGCCTTCCCGTATTTCACTTATAGCATATTTATTTTTATGGAACCAATCTGTTTCTGTGGCGTTGTATGTTGGAATAAGGTTACGATCTTGTAACCATTTAAAGACCTGATCAAACTTGCCGTTATCTACAGTAGTGGTAACATCAAGGGTAGCAGCCCCCATTATCCTATTTATTAATACCGGATTGTTACCTACCTCACGGTCACTCCAGTATTTTTTAAGCTTCTCAAAGCCGGTAAAATCGGGTTGCAGGATTATTTCCTTAATGGTTTCTCTGAACAGGGAGTCTTCTTTAAAAGAATTGAAGTTTTCTTTACTAAGTACCGATTGCCCCCGGGAAGAAACCCCATTCGATTTTTCATAAACCAAATCCTTAATAAATACGTCGTAGGGATTATCAGATTTGGAATAGTAAGTCTCCGCGTAAAGTTCTTTAGAATTTAGATCTATGCTATTTTCAGAATTCTCCAGGGCGGTCTTAACCTTTTGAACAGCACCGGTGATATCTTTATATGATTTGTACCAGCCAATAAGGTGGTGCTTTCGGTTATTAATTAAGTGCCTATATAAATTTTGTAATTTTTTGCTCATATATATTTCTTTAAACCTCAACCTCCACTTTCCCGGTTAACAAATCCTGCATCAGGCCTTTTTTAAGGCTTTGGTGCTTGGAGAGGTTGGTTTGTTCTTTATGAATTAAAGACATAATCCTGTTTAATTTTTTACTGATTTCGAATTGCTCTTCAAGATTTTGAGGAAATGGCATCCTCATTTTTTTGATATCTCTCAAGGTGATTCTTTTTAAGGCACTTCCGGACACTAATTTGTAAAGTTCAAGATCGAAATACCCTGACTGTAATACAAAAGATAAGTACTCCGGATTTACTTTTTTTGAGGGACGAATAATTGCAATAGATGACAATAAAACTATATCTCTGCTTCCACTAAATAAAATGACTTTTCCAATGGTACCATCTTTAGATAAAAGAACATCATCTTTAATTGGTGAACAATTTTGTCTTTTTAACTCCCGAAAAACTTCCTTTTTAATTTTGGTGCATTTTTCATAATTAAACCCATATGAAGTCATATCCTTCACATTCCCTATAGGTAAACCATCTTCTTGTGGTACAGGACTAAAGTGAGCACCATCTGTTATTAAATTCGCCGAATTTTCAAGATTGGTTATCATCCATTCCTTCGGAATCCACCCCAATTCGGTTTCTTTATAAAGCTCAGGTGCGTCTTTCTGGGAGGGGCGGAGTTTGCCGGTTTGGGGGTCTATGCCGCGGGTAAAGAGGTCCTGCATCATTCCCTGCTTTAGGGCCTTATATTTGGCAATGGCCGCCTCCGTTTTTTCAATCACCGCATCTATCGTGTTGAGAATTTTTGCGATTTTACGTTGGTGAGGTAAAGGAGGTAAAGGAATTAAAGTTGAATCAATTAAATTTTTACTCAAGTTAGGCTGACCTGAACCTTGGGCAAAGAATAAAATTTTTTCCTTTCGTAATTTTAGTTGATGATATATAAAATCATTATCATCTTTCCTGGGAATTAAAGCTAAGACAGCTTGATTTGATGTAGCTCTAATCTTCAATTTAGAAACCTGACCAGCTGTTGCTCCGTACATTGCCATTAACACAGCGTTTTCAGGTATCCATTTAGCACTGGATAATTTCAGTGCTTTTTCTGTAATATGCTCTGATGTTTTTGTAATAGTAGCTTGGTTGACTTCTCCAGAGGAAATCCAAGGAATATCACCATTATAAAAAGAAGGGTTACTTCTACTGGGCGTACCTCCTGCGAAAGTTGTACAAACAGCACCTAATTTTACTTCCGTCCAACTATCCCTCATAGCCCAACTCCTTTAAATAGTTATTCAGCTGTTCGGCTTCCCGGTCGCGTTTCTCTAAAATATCTTTTAAGGTAACCGCGTATTTGATGTGAAGGTTTTGCACCGTAGCGATATACTCGTTCACGAAAGCTTTTACATAATTGCTATAACGGTTTTGAAGGAGTTGCAGCCAACGCCAGTCTGTCTCAAAACTACCTGTATTTTCATTAAAAATAGCTGTAATCTGGTTTTAATCCAAAATTTAGTGTTATCAGGTTTTTAATCTTCCAAATTACCCGCATTGAGTTTTGAGGCTTGATATAGACTAAGAACAGGGTTTTGGTGCCAATAATAGCTTTTTGTAGGAGTTCTTTAAGGCCAATACCTGTATTGATTAAACGGGTT
Source organism: Autumnicola edwardsiae (assembly GCF_031846505.1). NCBI lineage: Bacteria > Pseudomonadati > Bacteroidota > Flavobacteriia > Flavobacteriales > Flavobacteriaceae > Autumnicola > Autumnicola edwardsiae. The sequence continues at coordinate 1,441 of NZ_JAVRHP010000101.1, read as the reverse complement.
AAATTATAGGCCAATGCCATAAGCCCCAGATCTGCAGAGGCTACTTTCATTCCTTTCTTGGTTATGATATGGTCAAAGCCCCATTGCCGTTTAATAGTTCCATAAGGATGTTCAACCAGTGCCTGCCTTTTCTTATAAAGTTGCCCACTTTCTGTTACACGTCTGGCATTGGCCTGGATATTCTCTGTAAATTCCGTTCGCTGGATGACTTTCCCATTGACTTTGGAGGTGGTACATTTGTGCCTAACAGGGCATTTTTTGCAGGCTTTGGTTTTATATTGTTTAAAGGTATAGTTCCGGGCTTTATAATGGGATTGATTGGAGGTTAGGATATTTCCCTGTGGGCAGGTGTAAGTGTCGTTTGTTTTGTTATAGCCAAAGTTTTCTGCATTGTACCTGGGATCGGGCGCCTGGCTTTTTCTGCCGATGCCAGGAATGGCCACCAGGGTTTTTATGCCCAATTGGTCTGCTATAGAAAACTCACTTCCGGTATGGTAGCCTTTATCATATAGCGCAGTAAAGCCTGTATGGCGCAAAATGGATTTAGCCCTCCTAAGCATCATCCCCATAGCTTTTTTGTCATTTTGATTGGTCAGTTTATAATCGATCAGGAACTTATATTTGGCATCTACGGTGGTTTGTGCTGTGTAGCAAACCTCGGTAATGGTACCCCGTACAATCTGGTGCCTACTATCGGGATCTGAAGTTGATAGCTGTGGATTTTCTGAAGATCTATCTGATTTCAACTGTTCTTGTATAGCCTGATACTTCTTCTTTTGTTCTTTACGCCCCTCAATTTGTTTTGTTAGCTCCTGCTGCTGGTCTCCATCGGCTTTGGCCATTTCTTTCTGGTGTTCTTCCAGTTTGTGCTCTATATACTCCAGGTGGCGCTGAACCTTCTTTTTATTGTAATTATTCTTTTTGCTGTTCTGGGCCCTAAGCTTGGTAGAATCCCCGGCAATAAGTTGACCGCCAATGAGGTTAAAGTTGCGGGCCAGGGCCACACTTTGCCGAAATACTTTTCGAATGGCTTTTGGGTTTTCTTTTCTAAACCTTGCGATCGTGTTATGATCGGGCTTCAGGTTTTTTAAAAGCCATATCACTTCCAGGTTCCGCGCGCATTCTTTTTCCAGTCGCCTGGAAGAGCGCATTTGGTTCATATATCCATAGATAAATAATTTAAGAAGGTCGCCGGGATGATAAGGTGGTCGTCCCTGAGTGGCTATGGTTTGAAAACCCATTTCCCGTAAGTCTAAAAGATTCACAAATTGATCGATGAGCCGTACGCTATTGTCCCGGGGAACCATATCGTCCAAACAAGTGGTGTAAAGGCTAAGTTGTTCCCGGTCTTGTCCCTTTTGATATTCCATAACCTAAAAATACGGAATTCTTAGGTTTTGAGACAGTCTGACGCTCCAGGATAAGGCCTTTGGCTTCGGCT
>NZ_JAVRHP010000100.1:0-11283 GCF_031846505.1 Autumnicola edwardsiae | reverse complement strand
GGAGCAAAATGAAGCCTTTTGAGAAATCGAAAGGCTTTGTTTTTTTGATGGGTACAACATAGGTACAACAAATTTTTTCATATTTCTTTTTATCGTTAGTTGAGACTTTATCAATTTCTTCTTCGACGAGCTTCCATCATATTCACTTTTTTGAGGATCTTAGAATTTGTCTAAGTTCCTTTTCTTACTCGCTTTTCTAAATTCAATTAACTTTAATTAATAGCATTCATATTGAATAAGCTATTTTTCCTTCAGAAAAATGATACTTAAATATAATATTTGGGGAATATAATCCCTAAATATTATTATATTTAGGGAATACAATCTCTGAATATAATAAAAAGAGCATTAGAGAATAAAATTGAAAAACGCTTTGGGACCGGTAAGGCAATTCTTTTAATTGGCCCCAGACAAGTTGGTAAGACAACTCTTTTCAACAAATTACTGGAAGGGAAAGAATATCTTTTTTTAAATGGAGATGATCCCACAGTTAGAAGATTACTTTCCAATCCTAACTTAGAACAACTCAAAAATATAATTGGAACTCACCAAATAGTATTTGTAGACGAAGCCCAACGCATAGATAATATAGGGCTCACTCTCAAATTAATTACAGATCAATTAAATTCGGTTCAACTCCTGGTTAGTGGTTCTTCAGCCTTCGAATTAAACGACCAGACTCAAGAGCCGCTTACAGGTAGAAAATGGGAATATCAGCTGTATCCTATTTCCTGGGGAGAATTTGAATCACATATAGGATTTCTTAAAGCTGAGCAACAATTAGAATTAAGGATAGTCTACGGAATGTATCCCGATGTGATTAATAACTTTGGAGAAGAAAAAGATATTCTGAAACAACTTACCGATAGCTATTTATATAAAGACATCCTGAGTTATGGAGGAATTCGAAAACCAGAAGTACTGGAGAAATTATTAAGAGCCCTTGCCTTTCAAATTGGCAGTGAGGTGAGTTATAACGAATTATCCCAATTGTTGGGGATTGACAAAAAAACGGTCGCAGCCTACATTGACCTGCTCTGCCAAGCTTTTGTAATATTCAAGCTCCCAAGCTTCAGTAGGAACCTACGGAACGAAATTAAAACCAATCAAAAAATCTTCTTCTACGATACCGGTGTTAGAAATATGATAATTGGTGATCTAACGCCTATGGACAATAGACAGGATAAAGGAAATCTGTGGGAAAACTTCTTAATAGCTGAACGTTTAAAATTTAGGGCTTACAACAGTTCCCTTTCTAAAGGATATTTTTGGAGAACCGTGCAACAACAGGAAATAGACTACGTTGAAGAAGAAGCTGCGATACTGAAAGGCTTTGAGATCAATTGGAAACAAAAAAACAAAATAAAAATACCAAAGAAGTTTTCAGAAACCTATGATGCGAGAGTCACTATTATTAATAGAGATAATTTTAGAGATTTTTTGAATTAAAATGTTGTAATATATTCTAAAAATACATCGTTCAAATTATCAAGTTCTGCCGCTCCGTTGCCTAATCCATTTAGATTATTATCACTTGGTGCATTTTGGTACTTCTTCCTAAAGTTTCTTTTGGCTATATTTATTAGGTTGAACCTGTTGCCATGGAAAAGTTTATTCTCAATGCCGGAAAGGTGCTGGCCAGATGGCGGTCAGGAATAAATTATTTCCTGGAGGAGAAAGTACAGCGCAGTTCCACCAATCTTATTCTATTTCTCCTTTCTACTTTCGTTGTTTTTATTTTAAGTTTCAGCCTTTTCTTCGGCGTCCGTTCTATTATCGATAACTACGTTATTTTCCTGATCCTCTTTAGCATAATGCTTTTGATCCTTATTTGGGTAGCCATATTCTATGAATCGGAAAAACATTTGGAAACAGGGCGACATCCATTCCAGATAGTTTCTATAAAGAAATTCCAGGTGAGGTTTGAGTTACTGCATCTCGACAAGGAGTCAAAAGAGCAATTCCTCCGGCTCATGAAAGGATTACGAGTCAGGAAAAAGATCAATTTTACCATAGGTAATAAAAGCGGGGACTCCGCCAATCATCGTATTCTCTTCGTTCTTTTTGATGAACTGGTGGTTGGTGGTATCCAGGATCTTACCGGGGAGCGCAAGCGCAGCTTTTTCAATTTGCTCATGGATTCTTTTTTAATGAACAATGAGCCGCTAAAAGAAAACACCTTAAAGACCAGTTTTTCCACCTGGAAGAATGACCAGGAAAAAATTAATTCCCGCAATCAGCGAAAATTCATCCGGCAGCTGCTCGGCAAAGAATAATTATAGCGTAATTTCCTTCTTATTTGCATTATCCTATTGTTTTACAGGTATTTGCTTTCCTAAGTTTGTCCTGCGCAAAAATGTAAAAGGCCTTTTACTCATTCTCTAATTTTAATGCTAATCGTTATGAATGAGCAAAAAGAAGTGGTGGGTTTACTGGAAGAAATTAAAGTCTTACTCTCCCACACTAAAAAAGTAATGAACGTGGAAGACCTGGCACAATATACCGGACTTTCCAAAAGCAAGATCTATAAGCTTACGCATCTGCGGCTTATCCCTATGGGGAACAACCCCAATATCCGTCAAAAGTTTTTTGACAAGGATAAGATAGATGCCTGGCTACTGGGAGAACCTGAGCTTTCTGATGAATTCCTGGAACAACAGTTCAACCAGAAGCTGCTAAAAAACCGGAAGTAGGTTTAGCCTTTACTAATTTCAAAAACTTTTAAAGATGAAAAAGTTATCCTACATCAGGGTGGGTACCTGCTATTATAAAATAGTACAGCTGCCCACCATTACCGGGAGTTTTAATGAAACCCTGGTTCCATGGAATATCGAAACGCTACGTAATGATCACGGTAAAGCTTTTATCGGCGCCATTAAAAGATATGATGGTTTTGCATGTCTTCCCAGTCATACGGATTTTAAACAGGAATTCCATGGGTTTTACAACACCTATTCTCCTTTGCCTCATACTCCCCAGGCAGGTAAAATTGAGATCTCCCTGCGCTTTATGAATCATATCTTCGGGAGCCAGGTAGAGCTGGGATTTGATTACCTGCAACTGTTATATTTAAAACCGCTGCAGATGTTACCTATACTTTGTTTGGTATCTAAAGAAAGAGTTACCGGGAAAACAACTTTCCTTAAATGGTTAAAAGCCATTTTTGATAACAACCTGACTTACCTTACCAATGATAATTTCAGCAGCCAGTTTAATGCCGATTGGGCAAATAAACTTCTGATTTGTATTGATGAAGTGCTGTTTAATAAGGAAGAACTTACCGAACGCATCAAATACCTAAGCACCACCGATTTTAACAAGCTCGAAGCTAAAGGCAAAGACAAGCGGGAGGTGGAATTCTTTAGCAAATTTATTCTCTGCAGCAACAATGAAGATAACTTCATTAAGATCGACACTGAGGAAACGCGATTTTGGGTGTTGAAAATCCCTTCCCTGGAAAAAGAAGAAACACATTTTTTAGAAGATCTTAAAGCAGAAATTCCGGCTTTTCTCTACTACCTGGAACACCGAAAATTAACGACTACACATAGAACACGAATGTGGTTTACTCCGGAAGAGGTGCGCACTAATGCTTTGGCGAATTTGATGCAAAATAACCGGAACCGTGTCGAAAAGGAACTGGCCAGTATTCTCTTAAGCCTTATGGAAACTTGTGAAGTAGACGAAGTAGCTATTTGCCCCATGGATGCTTTGTATGTTTTAAACCGAACTCGGATTAAAACCGATTTAACGCAATTGCGGCAGATCCTAAAAAAGGAATGGAAGCTAACCAACCAGGACAACTCCCTAAGCTATCAGAAGATGATCATGTGGCTGGAGGGTGGCCTTGGATTAACACCTGCAAAGGGACGGTACTATACTGTTACAAAATCATTTTTACTGCAGCGCTTTGGGGAAGAACAGAAAAATACTGAGATGATGCAAAATTGATACGCCTGGGGAAGCCTGTATGTAAAGGTTTTTCCATCAGATCAGCATCATTCCGGGTCATTTAGAGCGCACCACACTGGGAAACATCTTTAGGTTATTTCTTTTTTTTTGATGAATGATGAGAAAATATAAATAAGACCAGTGATAGCAAGGGTTTTCCGCCTCATCGTTTTCCTCATCGTTTTTTCATCAAAAAATAATGATGAAGTGGGAATGGGGGATTGGATGGCATTTAATTCAGAAAATAGAAAAATCAATAATGAAAACAGAAAGAACAGTAGCAATGAGCTGTGAAAGCGCCCGTAATCTTTGCATCGTAAAAACGCTGGCAAAATTAGGGCACTTCCCCAGCAAGACAACGGAAAAAGAAGCTTGGTTTCTGAGTCCCCTTCGGTCAGAAACCCAAGCCTCTTTCAACGTCTCTTTAATGAAGAATTTATGGTATGACTTCGGAATTGGAAAAGGAGGTTCTGTTATCGATCTGATCATGGAAATGAAATCCTGTTCTGTAAAGGAAGCAATGGAATTTCTAAAGGCAGATACTATTATTCCTTGTTTTCATGTGCCTAAGCCACAATTGCATTCTGAAAACAAAATTGAAGTCATAGGTATAGGAACTTTAAAACATTTTGCTTTAAAAGGCTATTTACGCTCCAGGAACATTCCTCTTGAAATTGCCCGGCTGTACTGTAAAGAAATCTGGTACCGGTTGAACAACAGGGAATACTTTGCCATAGGATTAGAGAACAGCCTGGGAGGATGGGAGCTTCGGAATAAATATTATAAGAACTCCTCTTCTCCTAAATCATACAGTTTTATCGATCATTCTTCAGATCGACTGCTCGTAACAGAAGGCATTTTTGATTTTCTTTCCCTTGCTGTTTTAAATGAGGAACTGGTCATGGCTTCAGATGTTATGGTGCTTAATTCCCTTTCTTTCCTTAAAGACATTGAAGAACTTATTCCATACTACCGGGAAGTATTGCTCTTCCTGGATCATGATGCTGCAGGAGAAAAAGCTACTCAGGAGCTTCTAAACCTTTATGATAATGTCACTGACTCCAGTGCTCTTTATAACGGATATGTAGATCTAAACGATAAACTGAAAGATGAAAAATGTCAAACAGAAAAATGAACTCCACGGAAAGGATCAGGATGTAATTCCTAAAGAGGTGGCTTTAAAAACTAAGCAGGACGAGAAGGACCTTCCTATATCCTTCTCAAATTTGGATGATAATTCAAGATGTGTGCCTGTGGGCACAATCTTGATTGCTCCCGATGGTCGCAATAAAAAAAAGGAGCGGTTTAAGGGGAAAAGCCAAAACATAAAATTCCGGTGTTCCATTTATGAAAAGAAGCTGCTCAAAATAAAAGCCAGGCACAGCGGAATTTCCTTAAGTGAATTTTGCAGAAGGGCGGCCTATGAAAAAGAAATCAAGGAACGCCTCTCCGAGGATCATATCGAGATCTATAAAACGCTTTCAAAGTTTCATAACAACTTCAAGTCAATCGGGAATATGTTCCGCAGAAAGGACCCTGAACTCTCCCGGGAAATCTATAAGCTGGCCGAAGAGATTAAAACCCACCTTCAAAATGTAAAAAAATGATTGGCAAAGGAAAAGCAATAGCGCATACAAGGGCTTCCATGCAGTACGGCTGGAACCAGGAAAAAGATGCCCAGGTGATCTTCTCCCAAAATCTTACTACCGATTCTCCTAATGAAGTGACCGCAGAATTCCGGTTTACCCAGGAGCTCAACCAGAATTGCAAAAACAATACGCTTTCCTTTGTACTAAGTCCTACCATAGAAGATGGAAAACACCTTGATAAGAAAGAACTCTCCAGGATATGCGCTGAATTTATGAAGGAAATGAACCTAAAAGACCGCCAGGCAATTGCTTTTGTACATACTAATAAAGAACATAAGCATATTCATCTTTATGTAAACCGTATTGATTTTAAAGGACAGGCCTACAATGATAGCTTTATCGGCAAACGCAGCCAACAGGCTGCAGAGAAAGTGGCGGAAAGGATGCAGCTCACCACGGTTAAACAGGTGCAGTGGGAAAAAGAAATGAATCTCTCCTCCATACGAACTGAAATAAAGAGAAGGCACGATCTTACCATGAAACAGTTCAGGCCGCGCAGCTTTGAAGATTATATCAAAGGGATGGAAACAAACGGGCTAAAAGTCATTCCCTGCATCAACAAAGCGGATAAGCTCCAGGGCTTTCGCTTTGAGTTTGACAACTTCAACCTAAAGGGTAGTGAAGTGCACCGTTCCATGACGGGTGGTAATATTGGTAAAAGCCTGGCTTCAGGGAAAACAATACCGAACTTCCTTAGAGAAAATACTCAATTAAAATTAGCAGGGAAAACAGTCGAGCTCTCCACAGGAATGGTCAAGGCTATAGCCAAACACGTTATTAAGAAAGTTATCTCCAAAGGCCTGGATATAGGCATGGGGCTTTAAATTTAAAATCATGGCAAAATTGGAACAACTTAGTGAATTGCTGGTTTCAGAAATCAGCCAGTTTGAAAAGACGGTGGAAAAACTGGAGAAAATTCAGCAGGAAAAATTGGCTATTGATAGCAACAGTCTGGAATATGCCCTAAAGCAACAGCAGGAAAAAATCGAAAAGGCACTGGATTCCCACAGCCGGGAAATGAATAGTCTCGGCCATAAAATTAAAAAGGCAAAGGCTTACCCGGCATGGGCTCTAACGCTCTTTACCGCTTCTTTGATTCTAAATGGAATCCTGGTTTATATAATTTTCTTCTAATAGAATTTGGCTCACCTATATTATAAATTAAAGAGGAGTATTGCCAGTGGCTGGAAGATCAAAATTAGGATTTGTCATGACAAATGGCCCTGTGGCAAATTAGCCACTATTTACAGTAAATGCTCTGGAAAGCCTTGAAAACAGTTAAAAATTTACAGTAAAATATAAATAGGATGCGCCCTATGCTGTGAAATGATGCTCCAAATGTTCGGATTTACTTTTTATTCCTCATAGGTGCTGCGGATTGTACCTGGACTCTTGAAGATACAGGTGGTAAAACATGAGGATGCTGCTCCTCATATTTTTTGGCGCGACTTCTCCTCTTTGCAAGTGGAAAATGAAAACAAATCTATCTTTATGATTTTTTTAAGTGCTTGATTGTAAACATCATAAATAGCTCATAATGTGCTGTTAATTAACAATCTTTAAAGGAAGATTTTCCATCAATAATTCTAATTATGTTGTTTTATAACCAATTAAAATTACAAGATGAAAAATTTACTATTAACTGCATTTTTTATTGTAGGCAGTGGGATGCCTGCCCTCCAGGCACAGGAAAGAGAAATAGATTTGTTAACAGAATCAGTAGTAACGCCGCAATTTTTTATAGCTGTTATAGCGGGGGTCTTGCTGGCTCTTGGATTTCAGTTTATCCTTACTATTCTCTCTGTAGCTGCTGGCATTACCGCAATAGGAGATGTGAAGGAATCTTATGTACAAAGTAAAAATCATACCAGTGGGAAACATAATTTCAAGGAGGGAAATCACGACGAGAGCAATAGCGGTAGTAGCTCATCAACCGGAGTTATGGTTAGTACGGGCTTTGGGGTCTGGAGCACCATTACCGTGGCATTGTCCTTATTTGGCGCAACAGCCCTGGCGATAAACCTAAGTCTTATTACCAGTGTTTTGATCAGCATTACTTTAGGGCTGGTAATTTGGGCAACTTTTTTCATTATTCTTTTTTACCTGGAAAGCAGAGTTGTGAACACGCTGGTTGGAGGGCTTATTAATACGGCTACTGCAGGTTTACGTGCCTCCGGGGACGCGGTAAAGAGTATGTTTACCCCTTCAAAGGAAAAGCAGATAGAACATGTCGCAGAGAATACCATAGATAAGGTAAGAAAGGAATTTCAAAATAATTTTGATTCCGGGTTTTTAGAGGACTCTATAGATGAATTTTTCTCAAAAGTCGATCAGAAAACGCCTGATTATGAAAAGGTGAAAAATGATATCCAGCAAATAGTGAACGATTCTGTAGATAAGTCCACTCAGAAACAGGATTCTGGCAGCAGCAGTAGCCCCGGTAAATGGATGGCAGTTCAGAGAGTATTAAGCAAAGCTATAAATGAGAGTTCTGATGATTCTGAACAGGATAAAAGTAAGAAAGAGCAATTGCAAAAACTTCAGAAGGAATTTAAAGAAGCTTATGGCGAAGGTGATACCAACGAAGAAAAAGCTGAAAAGGTAATTGCTAAATTTACCCCGGCTGAAGAGGAAGAAGTAAAAGGTTACGTAAATAAAATCAAACAATTACTTTCCCAGGACAATTCTGATCAAATGGATTCCGAAGAATTGGAAAAGAGGATGAAGGAGATAATTAAAAATCCTAAAGTTGAGGCTGGTAAGCTCGGTAGTAAAATAGAAGAAATAGACAGGGATACCATAATTACTTTTCTTACCCAAAATACCTCTCTTAGCAGGATGCAGGCAGAGCAGTATGCCGATAAGGCAGAAAAGACCATAAGAAAGGTAAGCCTTCAGTTAAAAGGCAATACTACAGGTGACGCAGACAATGGTGTAGTTTCAAAAGTTCAGGCAGCACTGGCAGGATTAGGAGGGGCTTCTGGTAGTTCATCTAACCTTGATTTTTCTAAATTGAAGAGTATTGTTCAGGGCAAGATGGATAACCAGGAGGATAGCCTTGATACAGTTAAAGCCAGGCTTCAAAACATGGATAGGGATAAGCTTATAAGCCTTGTAACCAACAATACAAATATTGATCGTAAGGGTATTGATAAAGTAGTAGATTCTATTGAAGGTGCACGCGGAGAAGTATTGGCTAAAATTGAGGAAATAGAAGAAACTGCCAAAGGCAGAATGAAAATGATGGAACGTAAAGCAGTAATCCAGGCGGAACACACCAGAAAAACAGCTGCAACAGCAGCCTGGTGGTTAGTAGCCAGCGCAATATTTTCTGCCGCTGCGGCCATTGGAGGTAGCCTGTTATCTACTATTTCTTAGGTTCAGAAATATTTCCAAATATTTTTGAAAAAGGTTCATCTGGGAAGATGGACCTTTTTTAATTCTATCTATTTTCTAGTCTACTAATACTAAATCAATTTTATGCATCAGCACCTTTATCTTTGCCTGCTACCCTATCTGCGTGGTAAGCTTCCCTTTGTCCCATTGGTTCTTCTTTTCCAATGGTGGTATCTTTGCTGGTTTGATGTTCCATTTCCGAATTTATTTCCGCACCTAATAGCACAATAAAAGAAGTAAGGAATAACCACAAAAGAAGAATGACCACGGCAGCAAAACTGCCGTAAACGTCGCCGTAACTTCCAAAATTCCTCACATACCACGAAAATAGTATGGAACCAATTATCCACATAAAGCTTGATAAGGCTGCTCCCCATGAAACCCATCTAAATCGGGGATTATCTCGATGTGGAGCGATTTTGTAAATTAAACCCAGTGAAAAAATGAGGAGCAGCCCCAGGACAAGCCAACGTCCCCAGGTAATCACTGAAGATATTGTGGTAGATAAGCCAAGGTTACCTACAAGAACAGGGAAAAATATTACTAATAATAAACTTAACAGTCCGGCAAGAATAAGACCTAATGTGAAGGTTAGCGTAATCGCTGTTTTTTTGAAGAAGCTTCTTTCGTCTTCTTCGTCATAAGCAATATTTATTCCTTCAAACAAAGCTGAAGTCCCCTTGTTAGCACTCCATAAACTTAAAAGAATGCTTAAGCCTAAACCCCAACTAAGGGTTTGATCTGATTTTTGAAGAATGGGCTCGACAATTTGTTCTACTGTTTGGTAAGCTTCTGCAGGCAATAAGCTGTTAAGCATAGCAAGCTGGTCCTGTATTTGCGCGGTATCAATTATGAGGCTATAAATAGAAATGGCTGCAATAATTGTAGGAAAAAGTGATATAAAAAAATAGAACCCCACTCCTGCTGAAACTATTTGGACATGATCTTTAGAGATTTGATCTATCACTCTTTTCGCAATATCCTTCCATCCTCTTGTTGGAATTTCCTTTGGTGTTTTCGCCTTATGCCCCCTGTTATTAGATTTGCTCTTGTTCATTGGTAAAATAAAATTAACTATGATTAAAATTGATACTATATTTTAGAGAGATTTTAAGGCAACTATAGTTTTACTCCTGCTGAGTGATATCTGCTTCCCAAGATTTTAACTTAATAGATCTTCCCATTCCCAACCATCTTTATTTATAAGCCCCAATAGTTTACATCTCCGTTGCTGGTATTGCCGCAATTCTTCTTCTTTCCCATTTTCTAAGACAGTAGAATTATTTAAAGGATTCTCATAGGGGAAAGGTGGTGCTTTATCTGGGGATCCGGTAAAAGTATTGTCAAGCCTAACTATGTAATTATCCATGGCTCCTCTCAGCGCATTCCAGTTGTAGGCTTGGTCTGTCTTATCAAGTTCAAAGATTTCCTGAATAGTTATTGCTTCGTCAAGGGCTGCTAACCGAAGTGGTGCTGAATAATCTTTATAATTAGAATGAAAATAATGTAGCACGGGATAGGCAAGATGCCGTTCCGAATGTTGTAAAAGCATGTTTTCCAATGTGGTAAATCTATCGTAAAGAGCGCTGAAGCTTTTACCATTCCATCCTTTTTTAATAATCTGATTCGGTGTTCTTCCCAATTTAGTAATGTAAATGGCAAGGCTACGTTTAGCGATTACCGCCTGTAGCACAGGTAAGACATAGGAAATTCCCAGTGTAGTAAAAAACATACTGCTAATTCCCATTATGTTAGATATAATTCGCCAAAAATCAGACCCTGATTTAAGGTCTCCATTACCCAGAGAAGTTAAAGTATATCCAACATAATATATATTCCCTATAGTAGAAGCCGGTTTTTTAGTAGTTGTGTCTACCACTGAATCTGGATCGGAAAGGAATATTAGACTATATCCTCCCCAGATCATCAAGATCCAGAAAAGTACCAGGACAATTAAAATTGTTCCCCCGGCAAAAGTTAATACCTTGGAACTTCCTTTTTTACCGCCGATAAAATAAAAGATCTGCCAAATACCTGCAGCTAGAAATTTAGAGAATGTTCCACTTCCGTCTATGAAAATTACGGTTTTTATAATGTCAATGCTGACAGCAATGAGTAAAGATATTCCTAAGATAATCATTAAAAGGCTCACGACAGGATCTGATTTGTGCCGCTGAATATGCTTTCAGAACGTAATTGTAAGTTTCGAACCTAAGAATTCAACGACAATTAATGAGTTTTAAAAGTAAGATTAGTCATCTTGACAGAATGTTGAAATAAAAATTTT
>NZ_JAVRHP010000010.1:0-56220 GCF_031846505.1 Autumnicola edwardsiae | reverse complement strand
AGATTTTGTTTTTATTGTATTTTCTAAGGTCATTTTATTTTCTAAAATGTATAATTTTTTTAAGCGGGACGCTCATAATACTCGTCCAAATATTCCTTTACAATAACGTCTGATACAAACATGACTGTATCATAATCTAATTTTTGATTGAGTGTATTATTAAATTCCTTCATCACCATTCGGGCGACTTCTTTTTTAAAGTAATTTTCATTACTCAAACTATCCTGGCGTTGCAAAACAGTAAGATCTGTTTGTTCTTTAATACGTTGTAAGGCTTCCATTATTTGAGATTTGATCTTTGATGGTTTGCCTGCCTCAATCAAACGTTTTTCTGTACGAGCATATTTTGGATCACCCTTATATTTTGACTTGAGTAAATCATTCTTTCTATTTAGCTCTTTAACTTTATTATGAATTAGCTTCAAAGATTTCATATTTTCCTGCATCTCTTCCTGGCTTACTTCATTCAAATTTTTGTTTTGAAAGAGTCTGCGAAGTTCGTCATATAAACTGACCCATTCAGGATCTTTCGTATCAAAATTACTTGCAAGTCCTTCTCGAGTTTTTTTGAGAATATCTTTAAGCTTATCAGCTAAAATAAGTTCTTCTTCACCTACCTTTTTAAAATTGAATAAAATATCTTCTAAAGCAACATTTAGAAGGTTACCCATTTCTTCATTGTGTTCAAAAGCATGCTTGGCGTTAATAAGTTGCAAACGATTCGCAGCTTCATTTCTTAAGGTGCTAAGTTGCCGGAAATCTAATTCTTCAAGAAGATCATATTCACCAACTAATCGAATAATATTATACAAAGATCTTGAATCTTCAAGTGCTTTTTTAATTTCAAGCATTGTCTTCCTGTCATCAATTTGAGAAACTTGTTGTTGAAATATTTCGGCATTTTTTAAATCATAATCAATCAGCGTTTCTTTGATTTTTTGGATGGATTCCAGCATTTCCTCCCTGGACATAAAAAGGTTGGAATAGCTTTCCATTTCATCACCAACCGTTTCCTGTAGCTCATCAAAATAAGCTCTGTTGGTTTGGTCAAATTCTGTAGATATATCTGCAAAGTCAACTACGTATCCGTATCGATATGTTTTATAGGTTCGGTTAACACGAGTTAAAGCTTGAAGCAAATTGTGTTTCCTAATTACTCTACCTAAATAAAGCTTTTTTAAACACTTCGCATCAAAGCCAGTAAGCAACATATTATAAACGAAAAGGAAATCTATTTTCCCTGCTTTAAATGCATCACGCCACCGGGCTAAGTCATCCTTTGAACCGGAATCATAGAGAATTAAACCGGCGACTTTTGGTTTATAAGAAGCTTTTCTCTTTGCGTTGTAACTTTCAGAATCTTCTGCGGCCAGATCGTGGCTATTTTTCTCAAATGTATTTTCTATGTCCTCAAACCCACAGCCATATTTATTTTTAAAAATTTTATATAATTCTTCAGCCTGTTCACTACTATCGCAGATCACCATTCCTCCCAATCCGTTATCGTCATGTCTAGATCTGAATTGCTCAAAATCGTCTACCATATAATCGAGCATTGGTTCCACGAAGGATGGGTGTGCATAGAGTTTTTTCTTATCTGTATCTCCCCTTCTTATATCAATCTGATCTAAAGCTTTCTTTAACTTAATTTGATATTCTGTGGCTATTTCTTCTCTAATTAAACGTAAGGTATATCCATCGGCTATAGATTTATTGTAATAATACTTATGAATATAGTCGCCAAAAAGTTCTTTTGATTTAAGATCTGAACCAATTAGAGGCGTTCCCGTTAATCCTATTTTTATCGCATTGTTATCACTTTCTTTTAGATTAGCTAAGAAACTACCTTCCGGATTATAACTGCGATGAACTTCATCAAGAAAATAAACTCGCTGTATGGCTAGATTATAATCCTGATTCTGAAGTAAATCATGGTCATTTTCAAATTTCTGAATGTTAACGACTGTAATTTCAGTTTGTCCCTTATCGTTATTTATTGCGGTGGTTTTCTTTAAATCAGATAAAAACTCAGTTTTAGAATTAACCGTATGAACTTTTAATCCCCGTGCTGTAAATTCATCCCTAGCTTGTGTTAATAAATCTAATCTATCAACAATAAAATAAAATTTTGGAATGATATTTTTCTGCTGAAAATAATGCTTTAGATAATGTGTGTTATAATAGGCTAATGCCGTTTTACCACTCCCTTGAGTATGCCAAATAATTCCTTTTCGAATTCCATCATCTAATTTTCTCGCTATAGCTTTGGTTGCAAACAATTGTGGATACCGCATTATATGCTTTTGAATTCCAGCAGATTCTTTGACATAGGCCAGAGAAAATGACAACATGAATTTTAGACGATCTTTAGATAGTAAGGAAGTTAGCACCCTATTGGTCGGTGAATTCGGATTCTTGTTCGTTTGAAATTCCGGACTGGTTTTTACTACCTGATAATTTGTATCCTTTAAAAGATAATCCTCTGCTCCAGGCTCTAAAGGTTTAAGGATTTGTGTATAATTGAATCCGATTTCCTCTCTAAAATAATTGAATATAGGCTTGTGATAAGAAGGAGAAGCATAAAAAGCACCTTGCCATGGTTGAATCTCATTTTCATCATATTCCATATTATTAGAAAAAATCATAAACTGGGTAAGATTTACGAACTTTCTAAATTTCTTATTTTGAAAACGTCTATTTATACGCTCTCTCTCTGCAATAACTCCATCTTTATTATTAGGCTTTTTTACCTCGATAAAAACCAGAGGCATACCGTTAATCAAACAAATAATATCTGGCCTAAACTCATCTTCCCCATTTTTATAGGTTAACTCGGTTACTACATGAAAACTATTATTCTCAAAATTTTTAAAATCAATTAGTCGAACTCCAGATGTAGAAGTAAGCCTTTCATAAAAGGCCTTACCAAGATCGTCATTTTCCAGTTTTATACTAATATCTTGGTAAAGACGGTTAATCTCATCACTTCCCATTTTAGGATTAATCCTTGTAATAGCTTCTATAAATAATTCGGTGAATATATTAGTATCATTATCCCATTTAGCATCCTTGAGGGATATATACTTATATCCCACTTGCATAAGGTGTAAAATTGAAGGAAGCTTTACTCTTGAGTCTTCGTTAAATGCCATATTTGGTTAGTCGGTAGCGAAAGATAGGTTTCTTTCGGAAAACTTCAAACTTTTGGTAGTGGTTTGCTTAATCGGTTGTAACTAACACTTTGAGGTAAAATGAATAATAAATAATAATCAAGACTAAAAAATTTATCACTCCTAATATATAGGTTATTACTAGATTTAAATTATAACCATTAATAGCTATTCATATAGTGAAATATTCACTATACTATATCAAATTAGGTACTGGAGAAATTACCGGTGAATTCACCAATGATTACATATTTGAAAATATTTTGTGACTTTTTTTCAACATGTTAAAATGGCTTTGTACCTAGATTACACCTCGTTTTCGCCTAAGTCCAGTAAAAACGGGAACTGGTAACTTCTGTATTGGCAAATAGAAAACTGTATAGAAATTCTTGTTTAAACTATTTCAAAACCACCCCTGTTCCAATTTTCCCTAACAAATAAGGATTATGATCAATCACCAGAATATCATTCACATCACTGAGTTTTTTGAGTATCTTATACAAAAGATCAATATCAGCATAATGAAGTCCCGTGCTGGGTTCATCTAAAATATAAAGCACATCATTTGTCCGGTCCTGTAGCCAGTTCAGTAATAATAATCGTTGCTTTTCTCCCGAAGAAAGGGACTGTACCAGCTGATCCAGCCGAAGATGTTTCAAGCCTATTTCCTCTAACTGACTCAGTAATTCATAGCTTTTCAAAGCCAATTTAGCTTCCCTTAACCATGATTTTAATTCTGTAATATTCAGGGCGAGCACCTCAGCTATATTTTTGGAGGCTACAGTATAAGCCAATATATGTTCCTGGTAACGTTGCCCGTTACACACCTCGCATATTTCAATAGCATTCGCCGCCACATCCAGGCTGGTTTCCACATAGCCATTGCCTTTGCAGTTAGGACACTGACTCGTTTTTGTTTTATAGGAAAAATCACGAGGCTTAAGTGCTGTCTCGGTTGCAAAAATTTTGCTCAAATCCTTCAGCAGATCCAGGTAGGAAACTAATAATGTATTTGCGTGGGACCGTAGTTTTTTCGTTTCAAAATAATGTGCTCCAGTGTATTCCTTCGGAAACTTTATGCTCTTACAATTCACCGGTGTGCCCGTCTCTAAGCTTGGAATCAGGATCTCTTTCACCAGGGTAGTCTTTCCTATTCCCGATTTTCCAGTAATAGCTGTAATTCCACCCACGGGAAGGTCTAACGATTCCTTTACTAAAGTATGTTTAGAGAGATTGCGAATTACAATTGATTCCTTTCCTTCTTTTAAACTCACCCCCCTGGAAGGTTCCCGCAAGTAAGGATGAGACTCCGCCTGACTTAGAAAATCCGGGGGTGTGCCCTGGTAGGTAATATAGCCACCTAACTTACCTGCCTGTGGCCCAAGCTGAACCAAATGATCTGCCGCCAGCATGATCTCTTTATTATGCTCGATCACCATCACCGTATTGCCTTTGTCAATAAGTTCTTTCAGGATGTTAATCAGGTCGGGGATATTATCACTGGATAGTCCTGCGGAAGGTTCATCCAGGAGATAAGTAATACCTTGAAGCGGACTGTTTAGCTGTTTAATAAGCGCTACCCGCTGATTCTCTCCGCCGGAAAGTGTGGCTGATTTCCGATTTAGCTGAAGGTGATCTATATGTAACTGTTTTGCTCTTTTTATCGTATTGATCAAAAGAGGACGCATTCTGGAGAGTAGTTTTTCATCTATTTCTTCTCCCAGATCATCAGTAGAAAGCCATGGTTCTAAAAATTTAAAATCCATTGACCTTATTTGATGAATGGACTTCCCTCCTATTTTAAAGTCCAGGCGTTCCGGTTTTAATCCGCTTCCCGAACAATGGCTGCATTTTTCAAGAGAAAAAAGCGCCTTTAGTTTATCTATGTGCTTATTTTTCCGGGTCTTGTAATATTCTTCTTTTAGATAATGAAAAAGTCCTTCCCACGGCATACTAATCTCCTGTAGCCCCTGTCGGGTTTTTGTTCTAAAAACCCAGTTGGTCTTCCATACAGTTTCGCCCGTTCCATTAATTAATATATCTTTTTGCTGATCTGTGAGTTCTTTAAAAGGGGTTTCCGGTCTAAATCCGTACGTTGCTCCTACTTCCTTAACAATCGCCATATACTGGCTACCGGCATGGCCATAATAAGCCAGCGATTTGTTGTGTTCAAAGAGCCCGTCAGCGATGCTCTTTTCCTCATCAATTACTATTTTATTGGTATCTGGCAGCAACTCCTCGCCAATCCCATCACAAATTGCACATTTGCCCAAGTCGTGGTTATTGGAAAAATGACTGGCAGAAAGTTCTTCTCCGTCGTACTGAGCTTTACGGGAAAAAGCAAAACGTAAAATCTTATCTATACCTGTTTGCTTGGCAATATCAGAACGCTGGGTAAAGCCCTTCTCTTTTCTAGTAATACAGATAGTGGGACTAAGGCCCTGGATATGATCTACTTCAAACTGAAAATTCACACCTACCCTTGACTGCTGATAGCTTGAAAATTGTTTGGTCATTTCCTGCAGGCCATAACCATGCAACGTATCAATCACCAGGGACGATTTACCCGAACCGGAAATTCCGGTGATCACTGACAACTGGTTTTTAGGAAAATCTATATCGATGTCTTTAAGGTAATGCGTTCTGACCCCCTTTATGGAAATCTCATCCCTGCGCTCATCTACCATCTCTATCTTTTTTGTTGTACGGGCTTTTGGAGCATTATTTAAAAACCTGTCGCAGGAAGTTTGGAATAGCGGATGATTTTCAAAGCAAATAATACCTGCGGTCTGCTTCTTTAATTCGTGCAGAGCTTTAAGCAACTGCCTCACATTTTGCTGATGCAATCCAATCCCGGGTTCTTCCAGCACCAGAAGCGTCCTTTTTGATTGCTTCGCGAAATGTTTGGTAAGTTTAACGCGCTGTGCTTCTCCACCAGATAATGTGTTAGAAGGTTGCCCCAGTTTAATATACCCCAGGCCAAGCTGCTGCATTAAAGACAGGACTTTTGTAATCTTCTTTTCTTCTGAAAAATAATCGGATGCTTCAGATATACTCAAATCATATATCTCTGAAATATTTTTACTATTCCAGTGAACCTGTAATACCTCAGGCTTAAACCGTTTGCCATTACACCTGGGACAAACCTGGTTAATAGTACCCATTATATTCATCGAAAGGGTAATTACACCCGCTCCTTCACAGGCTTCACATCTTCCGGTTTTGTTATTGAAAGAAAAAGCTCCTTTTTTTAGGTTCCGGGATTTTGCTTCAGGGGATTTAGCAAGCAGGTCCCGAATTTTATCGGCTAAACCAGTATAGGTAGCCGGGTTACTTCTAGGGGTTTTTCCGATAGGTTGATCAGACACAGTAAGCATCTTTAAACCCTCTTTTTCAACATATACTGAAAGCTTTTTGAGGATTTGAGGTGTCTTCCTGCTCACAACCGTCAGCTCTTCCAAGGCTGGCTGAAACTTATCTGCTGATGACGATTCAGACGTCACTTCCTTCTTACCCGTTGCAGTTTTTAATTCAGCTAAAGTGGGGCTTGTAAGGTCTTCCGAATCTAAAAATTCCTTTATACTTCCATTAAAAATTATTTCTCCCCCATTCACTCCCGCTTCAGGACCCAATTCGATAACCCAGTCTGCAGAACGGATAAAATTCAGGTCGTGCTCCACCACCATCACCGTATTTCCCCGTATAATTAACCGGTCTAAAATACTGCGCAGGTAATGCTGATAGTCTTCAGATAGACCAATAGAAGGTTCATCAAATACATAAAGAATACCCTGCAGGCTGCTGTTTACCTGCTTTATCAACTTAATACGCTGGCCATCGCCGGAAGAAATAACTGTACTTGGAGTGCTTAGCTGATAATCTTCCATTCCCAACCTTATAAGGTCGTACAATTGTGTACAAATTTTTTCAACCAGTACTTCTTCCCCGGGAATCAACTCCAGACTTTTTAACCTGCTGTACAAATCATTTAAAGGGAGATCCAGCCATTCCTGAAAATTCAGACCATTCCATTTGAATTTAAGATGTTCCGGTTTTATACGAGCGCCTTTACAATTGGGACAAATACTGGAACTGGTAAATTTTAAGATACTGGGGTTGCGGTCCAGCCTCAAAATATTGCTCATAATGGGAAGTATACCTTTATAGAACCCCTCTTCCCTTGGCTTGGCCTTAAAGCCTTTCCACCTCAACCGCGACTCTATGCTATGTTTCCCATAAAAGACCTTAATCTTTTCACTTCCATTAAGCACTACATCTTTTTGTGCTTCAGACAGTTCTTTCCAGGGGACATCCACATTAAAGCCATGCGCTTCACACACCTTGTTTAATTCATCTACGGTAATCTGGGAGTATACAATGTAGCCATTAGGCAAGGTGGTTGTGATTGCTCCTTCCCTAAGAGTTTTGTTTTCATCACCAAGCAGCTTCTCCAGGTCAATATATTCTGCCTCCCCAATCCCGCGGCAACGTTCACATGCGCCTTTTGGATGATTAAAGGAAAACAGAGATTTACTCATTGCCTCCTCTGCGGAATAGCGGGCAAACAAAATCCGGAATAACGGTGCCAGCTCAGACAGAGTACCAAAAGTGGTGTTAATAGACTGAAAGCGTTTAGACTGTTCCACTTTAATAACCGGCGGCAAACCTGCAATATCATCTACATCTGCAGTGGGTATTAAGTTCCCGTTTTGTTGGTTATATGCAGGAAGGCTCTCTAAAAAATATCGGTATCCTTCATTTGCAATAACATCCATGGCCAGGGATGATTTTCCTGAACCGGATAACCCGGTTACCACAATCAATTGATTTTCAGGAATGCTTAAACTTATATTTTTGAGATTATTCTGGTGGGCATTGGTAATGCGCATAGAGGCTTTTATTTTCGCTTTTCAAAAAATTAAATATAAGTAGATAATAAAGCTTACCAGGGGATTTCCAGCCAAACAAAACACAAAGTTTGTGTATAAATTAATTTGCTACAGCCTATCGTATTGTACCTGCAACTTTTAGCAATTTTATTCCTGCTTCTTATACTCTTTGCAGTTTTTTAATAGAATTTTATAAATTTATACCCCCAAGTAATCTGCAGAATCTGCTCCTACCCTACCAGGTGAATTTTTCCAGTGGCAATCTATTCTATTTTTAAAAAGATATTCCTGCTTATGTTGTTGCTTTACAACTATTCTCAGTTGTGGATTGTCTCTCCAAACTCCGATCTAAAAAGCTTTAAACTCTTAATTGTCGAAAATTGACATTTTGGAGACACCATCTCTTTCAACTGTTGTCAGTTGTGGGTTGCTGAATATCGTAATAAAAGCGCTCCGGGCTGCATTCTTTCTGGTTTTACAGAAGTGTATTGCTCCTTTGCTTATATACCTTAATCTTAAAAAAGCTTTAATTGAAAAGTAATTCGTCCCTATTATTCACAAGTTGGCTCAAAATAAGGAACGCCATTTCTCGTTTCCATAACATAACCATTGTCCAGCATATGGTCAATATCCTTTTCCAGGGAAAGGTGCCACAACAAAAAGCCATAGCTACATTGGCTAATGCGCCCTGCCTTATATTCTTTTCTCATCAACCTTTTTATCTTTTTCCAATAACTTCTGGGAGCGTTCTGCAGGAGAACAAAAGGACTAAAATCGGAATTTCTGAATTTCTGGTCTGTATACTGGCTGATCCTTTTTATGGATGGAAAACCATATTTTTTAATAATGGCTATCATTCTGGCTGTATGTTCCTCTTCTTTACGCTCAATTTTTTTTCTGAAATTTTCCCTGCTGAAGTCCCCGCCCCCCAATTTTCGGTTAAAAGATTCTGATATTTGCATGCTGTCCGGCAGGTTTTCTGTGCGCTCAATATTACTCTTATCCAAAATTCTGAAATGGGCATAACTTTGCAGAAGCTCATCATATTCGTAGATTAATTCCATTTCTTCAACCACTGCCGCCAGATCCCGTTTAAATAGTTCTTCTTTAGCCGATTGGGAATAAACTGCTGGGCTAATAAATAAGAAAAGAAGTAAAAAAATTTTCATTAGGTTTTAATCTGGCTAGTTGTTGTGCGATTCTTTAGTAACTCCCAATCTCCTCCTAAGCCACTTCTGCCTGGCTCCGGCTGCTGTCTGCTGCATTAATGCGTTTAAAAGAATTGAGCAGTATATAAAAATCGATTCCTAAAATCGCCAGGGATGACACTAAATGAAATATTTCCTCCTGGAAGGAACTAAGGACAATGGAAGCACCGGCTATTTCTGTAAAGGCCTTGACGAGCACTATTATAAAGGTAACGCTAAAGACCAACACCGCCACGCGTATATTTGCGACAAAAGATATGGAAATGAAGCGTTTGAAGTAATCCCTGTTATCCCCTTGCTGATTAATTTCAAAAGTCTTTTTCACTCCCCAAATAACCGTGATCAAACTTACTATTAAATAAACCATGGCTACCCAAGGGTCATCATCACTTGAAATAGAGCCTGCAATGGTTATGAATATGAGATGGATTTATTAATAGTATTCTGTTTTTTTAACAATCCATATTTACGCACATTTCGCGGAGCAAGTATTTGAAGCTTCCTGAATTTAATTTCTGTTCCGTCTGCATGCAGAAATGGTTGCTAATAACAAGCAGCGTGTAGGGAATGCGGCTGTAGAGTAAACCAGATTTTCGCTTTTACGCTTCGCCTAAACTAATCAGCATTTCGGCTGCGTTAATTTTTTAACAATATAGCAAGAAGATTACAAAAGCCATGCGGGGGTAATAAAAAATCTTTCAACAACAAAAGTTAATAAAAGATTTACTGGCTTATTAAATCAATTAACCCAAAATTCTGACTAGAATTAAGAACCTACAGTGTGGAAAACTATACGATTTTGTGAAAAATATGGACAATTTTATAGCTTTATACTGTTCTGGTATTTCCTTATTTTTGTAAGAATTCTCAAAAAATTGTCTCTCACTCACTCCCCGTAATTCCAAAGAAACAAGAACCAACTCCTGCGACCACAGCGGTTTACCTAGTATCTTGTGCGTTATAACTGCGGCCAGGCCCCCTCCAAAATAGGTTGAGTTTTAAACTTTCTAGTAAGTTGTAGGAATTTTTGGTGCTAAATTTGCGTTTCTCCTATGTATATCTTAAAATCCTGTGAATCATGGAAGCAAAAAGAAAAAAATTCAGCAAAAAAGAATTTTATCTGTCTTATGCGGAACAGATTAGCTGGGACTGGCTTTTTTCAAGAGCTCTGTCAATATTCGGGATTATCTTCTTAGCGGGTTTGATTTGTTTTGTGCTATGGTTTACAAGCTAACTACCGGAAATTTAATGCAAACTAAAATTTGACTTTTTAAAGCCTCTTTTCTGTTTCAGAGCTTACAAAAACTACATTTTTTATATACTCCCGGATTATCACTAAAATATTTCAAAAAAACACCTCCCGATATCAAGAGGTGTCTTCACTGATGACCAGTTATTATCAATAGAAAATAATTAGAACAATTTTATTTTTCCTCGTCTTTCTGCTCTACCATTTCCGAAGTTGGTTGTGCTGTGGTTTTGGAAGTTTCCAGTACTTTAAATTTTTCTAACTGCTCTTCTTCTCCTGTAAAATATGGAAATACATCCAGAATAGGAGATTCTGTAATAGCAGGAATGGTATAATCGCCCATGGTAGTTTCCATAGCAATGCCGGTATTTTCAAAAGCTTCTTTTACATCATTGGCCTGCACAAGCAGATAAATATTCGTTTTCTTTTCCTTTCCGCTTTCCTCATCAAGTGCTACCAGCGAAACCTTGGACTTAAACCAACGATCGGAATTTTCAAAAGGATGCACCTCTGCAAAGTTTGCAACTTTTATATTCATAATCCTGAATTCCTCACTCGTGTAAGCCATCATCTCTTCGGTAATCCTGGATTCTGCTTCTGTATAAGATACCGCGTCCAGCAAATAAGTAACCGTAGTCATTTTCTGTTCTCCTGAATCGTGTGTTTTTCTGTATTTCACCTTACATTCATACCAGGTTGCGCTCATAATATAATTTTAGGGAGGCAAAAATATAATTTAAAACAGATCGGCTATTCAATCTGGCAAAGAGATATTCACAATTTTTTCCCGCAGTTTCATTTGATGGAGTTGTCAGGAAAAAGTAAAAACGAATGAAAGTTTTATTTTTCAAACTATTATCTCAAATTACAAAATATAGTATCTTTGCCAATTATATTCGGGTCGTTACATAATGAGGGTCGTTACTTACAAAAGGATAAAGGAATTTCTGGAAATTCATCCAGATGCTGAAAGCCCTTTAAAATTTTGGTATCACACTGTAACAGCAAAGAACTGGGATAATATAAATGATTTAAGACAAGATTTTAATTCTGTGGATTATGTTGGGAACCACCGTTTTGTTTTTAACATTAAAGGGAATGATTACAGACTTATTGCCGTTATTTCATTTAATGCTAAAAAGGTTTACATCCGGTTTTTAGGAACACACGGGAAGTATGATAAGATCAAGGATATTAAAAATATTTAGCAATGATACAGACAGAAAAAGAATACAATGCTATAGTTGAACGAATGGAAGAACTTTTACAGCTTTCTGAAAATATAGAGAATCAGGATGCTAAAGGTTATATTGAATTAAACCTCTTGTCTGAACTGGTGGCAGATTATGAAGAACTAAACCATCCGGTTCAAAGACCCTCTCTTACTGAAGTTATTAAATTGCGTATGGCTGAAATGGGATTGAACCAGAAACGCCTTTCTCAATTACTAGGAGTAAGTACTTCAAGAGTGAGTGAATACCTGAACGGTAAAAGCGAGCCTACTTTAAAGGTGGCAAGGGAAATAAGCCTGAAATTGGGAATTGATGCTTCTATTGTTTTAGGCGTGTAACTCCAGGAGACTATCCGGAAAGATTGAATTCTTTAAAATTAATTCTAAACCGAAACAATACAACCAGGAACATCCCAGTCTATATTACTACGCCGTAAACACAGCGTGAAATACTCAGCGGTTCGCAGCGAAGAACTTAAAATCCGTTGCGTTTTGTAATAAATCTTAAAAAATTTGGCCACGATTTAGCTTAGTAGATAGCTAAATATGGGCATCTGTACCCTTGTTTGAAATCCTGTCAATTACTTCATCAACCCTCACAGGATCCTCTGAGACTACTTTTATTGTGGATTTAATCCACATATTTTTCAGCTGTACCAGCATTTATTCCACATCACTCAAGATAAACAGCCTGATTTTCAACACCGTTACTCACGGTACAGAAATTGGTTTCCGCACTTCAGAAAAATGGAATAGTCTGTTTATTCTTTTTCAGTTAAGAAGCACGAAGAAACAGATGTGAAATAAAAAACTAAAGATGATAACACAAGAGCTTAAATTACCCCCGTCAACTTCGGGTAAAGATTTAAAAACAAATAATAACACACCACAAAAAAATAACATACTATCTGGCAACGAAAAAGAACAGGTTTCCGAAAGCTACCGCAAGGCAAGCTTTACCAAAAGGCATATTTTTACTTTGGCAGGTACGCTATTACTTTTAATTGCGGGAGCCTTTTCAGTTTACCTGCTGCAACCTCAATTTCAGGAAATGAATTTAAGCAGAATGAACACCGTGGGAGGAATGATCCTGCTAGCGCTTACAAGTTTCCTTCTAATATTCAGACTGAGCTTTTTAGCCTATATTTCCAGACTGTTCTTTCGCTATAAACCGGTCAATTCTGTTACAGATGAGGAGCTGCCATCCTGTACGGTTATCGTACCTGCCTATAACGAAGGCAAACAGGTTTATTCCACTTTACTAAGCCTGGTGAATAGCCTCTATCCTGCAGAAAAACTACAACTAATCGCTATTGATGATGGTAGTAAGGATGATACCTGGGGATGGATGAAGAAAGCCAAAGAGGAATTGGGGGACCGTGTTGCTATTTATCAGCAGCCGGTAAACCAGGGAAAAAGACATGCTCTTTACCGCGGATTCAAAATGGGTACAGGTGAGGTTTTTATAACTGTGGACAGCGATTCTATTGTAGAGAAAGATACGTTGCGCAACCTGGTTTCGCCTTTTGTAACCAATAAAAATTGTGGTGCAGTGGCAGGAAATGTTCGGGTTCTTAATAATGAGAAGGCAATCATTCCGCGTATGCTTAATGTGAGCTTTGTATTCAGTTTTGAATTTATACGATCTGCACAAAGTGTGTTGGGATCTGTATTATGTACCCCGGGCGCGTTGGCAGCCTATCGCAGTAAAGCTGTAAGGAACTGCCTGCCCGAGTGGATCAATCAGACTTTTATGGGGCAGCCCAGTGATATTGGTGAAGATCGCGCCATGACCAATATGATCCTGAAGCAAGGTTATCACGTTTTATTTCAGCGGAATGCCTATGTGCTTACCAACATTCCCGAAAAGTTCAGCAGCTTGCATAAAATGTTTACCCGTTGGGAAAGGAGTAATGTGCGTGAAAACCTCATGATGTCAAAATTTGCCTTTAAGACCTTTAGAGATGGATCAAAATCGGGTACGCGTCTTTTATTGGTAAATCAATGGATGCATATGATCACGGCTTATCCCCTGTTCCTGATGATGCTTGTTCTATTGCTTTTACATCCTGTATTATTCATCAGTTCCACACTGCTGAGTATATTGATATTTTCAAGTCTCCCTGCCTTCTTTTATGCCAGGAAGTACAATATTTCTGAAGCATTCTGGGCCTATTCCTACAGTATTTTTTATACGTTCAGCTTGTTTTGGATCACGCCTTATGCCATGGCCACGGCCAATAGAAGAGGTTGGTTAACTCGTGAATTACCGCAAAAGAAATAGTCAAAATTTCCATCTCTCTTCGTGCAATTTTCTGCGGAAGTAAACTGCTTCGGGGCAAACCCACGGAGCATTAAAATCTCGATTATCGAATAAAAAAGTTACCGGTACATTCTCGGTAACTTTTTTTATTTGGCAGAATGCCGGGTTTGTTTATTCTGAAGTATCAAAAATCCGGATTTTAACTGAAATATCTATTTCTTCTGAAGAGGTGTAGTAACTGAGAATACATTTAGAAAAGGTCAGTCTTCAAATTTGGCAAATATCGATCTTAATTGCTCAAATTGGTTAAGAAAACCGGTATTTGAGAAAGAAATCAAGTTTATAACTACCTGAATATTCAATTTCCGTGGTTTCCCTTCAGAAATTGAAAAAATTCTCCTGGTTTATTATAATGAGAAAGAAGACAGCTCTCAAAATTTGGCAAATATCGACCTTAATTGCTCAAATTCGTTAAGAAAACCGGTTTTTGAGAAAAAAATGAAGTTTATAACTACCTGAATATTCAATTTCCGTGGTTCCCCTTCAGCAATTGAAAAAAATTCTCTTGATTTATTATAATGAGGAAGAAGACCACTCTCAAAATTTGGTAATTTTCGACCTAATGATTGGAGCCGGACAGAAAAATTATGTTCAGAAAGAAAAAATGAAATTTATAGTTCACCGAATATTTCATTTCCTTATCTCTTCAGCATTGCAGGAAATCTTTAAGTAAAAATTCCTGGGAAAGGAACATCCTGTGATTTCCCTGGATTGTTTCCAACATATTTTTTATCTTACTACAATAGTTTTTCGCCTCCGGATTATAATTTATTTTTATAGATATATTAATTCCATAGTTAAAAATTATAGTAATTTTATCCTGTTAATCTTTAAAAACCATCCAAAAATGGAAAACAACGAACATCGCAATTCCCCCGGCACACATAAAGCCTGGGAAGTAAACGACTCCAGCAGGTGCCCTTTTTTAGGCGGGGCACTGGATAAATCTGCCGGTAGTGGTACTACAAACCGCGACTGGTGGCCAAATATGTTAAACTTACGTATCCTTAGACAACATTCCAGCTTATCTGACCCTATGGACGATGGCTTTAATTACGCCGAGGAATTTAAAAGCCTGGACCTGGCTGCTGTTAAAAAAGACCTTCACGATCTTATGACCGACTCCCAGGACTGGTGGCCGGCAGATTATGGCCACTACGGCGGATTATTTATTCGTATGGCCTGGCATAGTGCGGGAACCTATCGTATAGGCGACGGCCGCGGTGGAGCGGGTACTGCCGGGCAGCGATTTGCTCCTTTAAACAGCTGGCCAGATAATGCCAATCTTGATAAAGCCCGACTCCTTCTCTGGCCAATCAAACAAAAATACGGAAAGAAAATCTCCTGGGCAGATCTCTTGATCTTAACAGGGAATGTCGCATTAGAATCTATGGGACTGGAACCGTTTGGATTTGCAGGCGGCCGTGAAGATATATGGGAATCTGAAGAAGATATTTACTGGGGATCTGAAGGTGAATGGCTTGGTAATGAAGAACGCTATGCCGATGATAACAACCTGGAACAGCCTCTGGGAGCCTCTCATATGGGCTTAATTTATGTTAATCCTGAAGGACCTAACGGAAATCCCGATCCTCTTGGATCTGCAAAGGACATCCGAGAGACCTTTGGCCGTATGGCAATGAACGATTATGAAACTGTGGCTCTTATTGCCGGTGGGCATACCTTCGGAAAAACCCACGGAGCAGCCGATGCCAACGAATATGTAGGAGCAGAACCTGCAGGTGCGCCTATGGAAGAAATGAGCCTTGGTTGGAAAAATAAATTCGGAACCGGAAATGCGGGCAGCACCATTACCAGTGGACTGGAAGGAGCCTGGACAAATACTCCTACACAATGGAGCAACGGTTTTTTTAATAATCTGTTCGGTTATGAGTGGGAATGCCATAAAGGACCGGGTGGAGCATTTCAATGGAAACCAAAAGATGGTGGCGGTGAAGGTACTATTCCCGATGCTCACGATCCCGATAAGAAGCACGCTCCTTTTATGTTAACATCAGATATTGCACTAAAAGAAGATCCTTCTTACGGAAAAATTTCAAAGCACTTTCATGAGAATCCTGAGGAGTTTGCAGAAGCTTTTTCCAAAGCATGGTATAAGCTTACACATAGGGATATGGGGCCAAAAGCCCGTTATCTTGGTCCGGAAGTACCTTCTGAAGACATGCTTTGGCAGGATCCAATCCCAAAGGTCGATCATAAACTAATAGACCAAAGTGACGTTAAAAAGTTGAAGAAAAAGATTCTTAAATCTGGATTATCAATATCTCAACTTGTCACTACCGCATGGGGATCGGCTTCAACATATCGAAATTCCGATAAAAGGGGCGGTGCCAATGGCGCACGTATTCGTCTGGAGCCACAAAGACATTGGGCAGCAAATAATCCACCACAATTACAAAAAGTAATAAATAAACTTGAAGATATTCAGCAAGAATTTAATGATTCCCAATCTGGTAGCAAAAAAGTTTCTCTTGCAGACCTTATAGTCTTGGGAGGATGCGTAGCTGTTAAAAAAGCAGCTAAAGATGCAGGATATGGCATTGGAGTTCCCTTTGCACCGGGTCGCATGGATGCAAGCGAAGAGCAAACAGATGCAGAATTATTTAATCCTCTGGAGCCAGTTGGCGATGGCTTCAGAAATTATATGAGAAAGAGAAACAGCTTATCTGCTTCGGCTGAGGAGCTATTGATAGACCGCGCTCAGTTGCTATCGCTTACTGCGCCAGAGATGACTGTACTAGTTGGTGGGATGCGTGCTCTTAGCGCCAATTTTGATGGTTCACAGCACGGGGTATTCACCAAACGCCCGGGACAGCTTACCAACGATTTCTTTGTAAATCTACTGGATATGAACACCACGTGGAAAGCAACTTCAGATGCGCAGGATGTATTTGAAGGCCGCGATCGTGCTACAGATGAAGTTAAATGGACCGGGACAAGGGTAGATCTTATTTTCGGATCTAATTCTGAACTTCGTGCCCTTTCTGAAGTATATGCATGCGATGACGCCAAAGAGAAATTTGTGACAGAATTTGTAAAAGCCTGGGACAAAGTGATGAACCTGGATCGTTTCGATCTGCGTGATTAACTGTAGTATTGCACGAAAACTTTGATTATTAAAAAGGTGGTTTGTTACAAGCCACCTTTTTTGTGTTCAAGAAAACTAATGCTTTTATTTAGGAAACTCTGATTATAAAATTGACATTATTTATATTCAATCTTGGCACAATTGCTGCTTCATTAGTAGCAAATACTCTGAAAAACAGCAAAATAACATTTATTTACTTCCGCAGAAAATCATATTATAGCTGCAAAATTTTTGACTGTGACAGACTGAAATGACAACTATGAAGACGAAAAAGCTTAGCCTGATTACCGCCCTTTTTGCAATATTCCTTACCTCCTGTTCTAAAGACGATGAAGTTTTGGACCAGGAATTTACCAGTACAAATCCCGAAGATGAAGAAATAGTTGAAACCGGGGAGCTGGAAGTACAGGAGTTTATCTATAAAGGTATGAATAACATCTACTTATATAAAGAAGATGTGCCGGAATTAGGTGATGAATATTTTGCCACAACTACTGAAAAAAATGATTTCCTTGAAGATTTTAATGCTCCGGAAAACCTTTTTGCCGGCGTCAAATCTTACAGGGACCGGTTCAGTTTTATAACTGATGATTATAATGAACTGGAGGAAAGCTTCAGAGGAATTACAAGTAGTACCGCCGGAATGAAATTTGGCCTGGGCCGTATAAGCGGTTCCAATAACATCTTTGGCTTTCTTCAATACGTGATTCCCGGAACTTCTGCGGCAGACGCCGGACTTACCCGAGGAACCATTTTTACTGAGATCGACGGACAAAAGATGACTCTTAACAACTTCCAGGAATTGATGGAGGCGGAATCCTTTAGTATCAAAATTGCCAAAATTGAAGATGGATATCTTCAACCTTCTGATGAGCGTGTTACATTAGAAAATTTTTCCTACACTTCCAACCCCGTACAATTGGTGAAAACCCTCGATGTTGAAGGTAAAAAGGTAGGTTACCTTATGTACAACTCTTTTATTGCCGATTTTGACGAAGAATTAAACGCAGCCTTTGCACAATTAAAAAGTGAAGGAGTTACAGACCTTGTCCTGGATCTTCGTTACAATGGTGGTGGCTCGGTAGAATCTGCCATAGACCTTGCCAGTATGATTACCGGGCAATTCCAGGGAAAAATGTTTATGAAGGAACAATGGAACGAAGAGTACCAGGAATATTACGAGGCCAATAATTCTGAAAGGCTTGTAAACAGGTTTAACGGTAAAATAAGGACCGGCGAAGCCATTAACAGCCTTAACCTTTCCAAGGTTTATGTACTTACCTCTAACAGTACCGCCTCTGCCAGCGAACTTGTGATAAATGGTCTGGAGCCTTACATAGATGTGGTACAAATTGGGGAGAAGACAACCGGAAAATTTCAGGCTTCGGTGACGCTATATGATAGTCCGAATTTTCAGAAGGAAGGCGCAAACGAAAATCACACCTACGCCATCCAACCACTCGTATTTAAGTCTGCCAATGCTGAAGGAAAATCAGATTATGAAGATGGACTGGTTCCCGATATAACCTACTCGGAAAAGGTTAGCAACCTTGGAACCCTTGGTGATCCTTCCGAACCTTTACTCCAGGCGGCGTTAAATCATCTTCTTGGTAAAGCCCAGATTGCTCATAAAAAGGGGAATGAAAACCTCCGGAAGGTAGGCGAAAGCGGAATGTACAATGCCGGATATCAAAAAATGTATCTCGACGCTGTACCGGAAGTTTTACTGAAAAGAGCTGAAGAGAAAAACCAATAGTTACCGTTGAAAAATAAAAATCGCCTCGGCTGTAAGAAACAGAGAAAAAGCTGTTTTACAACGGCCCGGGGCTTTCATTCTTTGTCCTCAGATTTTTGTGCTACTCATTAAAACCGTAATTTGAAATCAGATCCGGAAGGACGAAAATTGCCAATTAAACACTAACAGTAATGTTTTATATTAGTTTTGGATGGGGTGCCGGATTTGCAATAATCATGGGTTTAGTCCTGCTTGTTGTAATTATTTATACCATTGTAAAAGTCAGAAAGCAGGCTCATAAAGCTGAAGCCGCAGAAAAAAGGAAAAAAGAAAATCCTTCAAAAAGAATGGAGAAATAATATATGAACAACTCCGGTCGTTGTCCTGTATTATTACAACAAAACCAACTCCTACCCTGCCATAAGCACCTCGTTAAAACGAATAACATTATCTGTCCCCTTCTTCCGTAGATAACTGCTTATAATCTGGTGGGTATGGAAGGTGGATTCCTGAAGTTTAAGAAAGGGCTCGTAATCATGAAAATTCTGAATTTGCACCTCAGCATCTACAAATCCGTAACCATAATATCGACCTTCTTTGA
The DNA here is from genome assembly GCF_031846505.1 of Autumnicola edwardsiae. NCBI lineage: Bacteria > Pseudomonadati > Bacteroidota > Flavobacteriia > Flavobacteriales > Flavobacteriaceae > Autumnicola > Autumnicola edwardsiae. The sequence goes on along the minus strand of NZ_JAVRHP010000010.1, from coordinate 36,705 downwards.
TCAACACAAAAGCCTGTTCATCTTTATGTCTCCCCTTCTCTTTGATAACATACGTCTCTTTTTCGTTTTTGAGGGAAGTAATCGCTGCTTCCACTTTCGCATTGTAGTCTTCAACAGATTCTGATCCATCACAAACACCTTCACAATTCCTGATGCGGTAATGGGAACATTGGCTCACATTGGATTGAAGCGTGCAGTACTTAGGACATAAATTGAAATTCTCACAAAGCTTTTCCAGCATTTCCTGGGCCAGGGCACGATTATAGAAAGTGGCTGCAGAATCATGGATCTGCTTTGTCCTGCCTATGGCGAGCTGTATTATTCCGCGTTGATTCCTGTAATTTATGATCTGGTAGGTATACGTGGGGCGCTTTTGAGCCCGATTAAATTTTGGATATTTTTTCCTGATATAATCAGATTCCAGGAGGAGTGCCAACAGTTCGTTTCCGGTAGTTTCAAAATCTATATAAGAGGTTTCCTGCCCAAGTTGATATTCTTTTGTTTTCTTGTCATAAAAGTGGGACCAGACACGCTTTTTAATGTTTTTCGCCTTTCCGGCATAGATAATTTCATGCTGTTTATCCTTAAACAGATAAATTCCGGGGGTTTCTGGTAAATCTTCAATTTGCTCTGCAGAAAGATGCGGTGGTAAGGTCGCATTTTTGGAATGTGGATGTAAAAAAGAAGATAACACCTCTCCGCCTTCATCCAAATCAAGTAACCTTTGGAACAAAATTACGGTTGCATCGGTATCTCCTTCAGCTCTGTGCCTGTTGTTCAACGGAATATTGATCGAGCTGCACAACTTTCCGAGACTGTAGGAAAAAAGTCCGGGAATAAGTTTTCGGGACAGGCGGACGGTACATAGTTTCTTTCGTGTAAAATTCCTGCCAAGCGCCTTAAATTCATTCCGAAGCACATTGTAGTCAAAATTCACGTTATGGGCCACAAAAACAGCACCTTTAGTAAATTCCTCAATAGCATCTGCCACCTCATGAAATTTTGGTGCATCCTCAAGCAGCTCATTATCAATACCCGTAAGGGAAGTAATGTAATTGGGAATAATCTTTTCAGGATTAATAAGCGTAGTATACTTATCCAGGATTTCTGAACCCTGCAGCAATACAATACAAATTTCGGTAAGCCGGTTACCACTTATACCACCGCCGGTGGTTTCCACGTCTATTACAGCAAATTTTCTATCTTTCATCCAGACAAATATACAAAATTTAGGAATATTTCCTACAATTGGAATAAATCCAATTTTTTCAAATCCTGGGTTTGAATAAAATCATCAATTTTTCGGATAAAACGAACGGCAGATGCCGAAATTTGGCAATTTTCGATCTCCTATTATAAAGAGAGCCACTAAATCTTCAGAAAAAACGAAATTTACCTTTAAAATCCTTCCGAAGAGACAATTTTTCACGAAATAAAGCAGCTTTTATGGCTACTTCTGAAGAAAAAACTACTTCAGAAGCTAAAAAAGGTCGAAAATTGCCATTTTAGGATCCAGATCTTTTAATTTATCCGGAAGATGAAAATTTCATATTCCTTCGTGTTCTTCAATTTAAGGTCGGGATTAAAATTTGCCAGTTATCGACCTTCAGTTAAGATTAATGAAACGATTTTTACAGAAAACATTTTAACTTTACATAAAAAGCAAAAAATGCAATTACACCTTTACCAGATAGATGCTTTTACAAACGAGCTTTTCTCGGGAAACCCTGCCTGTGTCGTCCCTTTGTCCAGGTGGCCGGCAGATGATTTACTGCTGAAGATCGCAAAGGAAAATGCCGTTGCAGAAACTGCTTTTTTTGTAGATAATGGTTTGAGGATCCAGCTAAGATGGTTTACTCCTGAAGCAGAAATAGATCTTTGCGGCCACGCTACACTTGCAACCGCGCATGCGCTTAAGGAGATACGCGGTTACACCAGGAAAACAATTTTGTTTGACACAAAAAGCGGAGAACTTGAAGTGAAAATTGAAGATTCACACTACACGCTTAATTTCCCGTCCCGTAAACCTTCCCCTACTCCTCTGCCTTCGCTGCTGCGCGATTCCATAAATATACAGCCGCAGGAAACATTAAAAGCCCGCGATTTTGTTTTAGTTTATCCTCATGAAGAAGACATCAAGAATATTCAGATTGACCGTTTAAAATTTGACAAACTGGAGCTTGGCCCCGGCGGGGTGATCTTTACTGCGCCGGGCAAAAGCTGCGATTTTGTTTCCAGGTTTTTTACCCCGGGTGCTTCAGTTTTTGAAGATCCTGTTACAGGATCTGCACACTGCTCGCTTATCCCTTATTGGAGTAAAAAATTCAGTAAAACCGAAATGAAAGCTAATCAAATTTCAGAACGTGGCGGTAAACTCTTCTGTAAAAACAATGGTGACCGCGTTGCTATTAGCGGCAATGCCAGGACGTATTCCATAGGAAAATTGTGGACAGAATAGATTGTTGAACTTCACCATTTCTTCAGAAAAACCACAACTTTTTATCTTCATCTTAAATACTGCCGATAATTGCCATTTTAGAAGCGGGACCTTTTTATGGCCGTAATTGTTCATAAAATTTTATATGTTGGCAGATTTTTATCCGGATTTTTATTTTTTTTGATAGTTTGAAAAAGCATTAAAACCTATCTTCGTCGGCATGTTTTTTAGATCAAAATCCCGCTTTCAAAAATATTTCCTGGTTTGTTTTGTGACCAGTCTTTTAATTTCTAACCCTTTTAAAGGAAGCGCCCAGCTTATTCCCGGGACCCAAACCGAAAAACAGGAAGCTCCCACACCAGAGTGGGCGGCAGATCCTCTTGGCAGGCGTACTCCCAGGGGAACTGTTAGCGGTTTTATAAACGCAGTTTCTGAAAGGAACTACTCCAGGGCTAGTGAATATCTTAACCTGGAGCAAATTACCAGTGAACAGGAAGGAGAAAAACTTGCAGCAAGCCTGCAGAAATTGCTGGACCGCGGTGGGAATATTATGCCCTATTCCTGGATTAGTAATGAAAATAGCGGTAGTGAAGAAGAAAATTTACCTGCCAATGTGGACCAGGTGGGAACGGTCATTGCCGGCGGTGAAGAAATCCAGCTATATGTTGAATCAACAGAAGGCCCCGATGGTGGCCCTATCTGGTTATTTGCTTCTGAAACCATGCAGACTATTGCAGGTATAACTATTAGGGATACCCTGCTTCTGGAAAGAATAATGCCCGATGTTTTGCACGATAATCTTTGGGGTGGAGTCCCTGTTGGACAATGGATTGCAGCCGTTCTTTTGGCTGTCTTTGCTTACCTGCTTGCATGGAGTATTGTTTTTACAATTCGCTTTATAATCGGCAGAACCTGGAAAAAAGCACAAACAGAACCTACCTCGCATATTATCAAAGCACTGGCATTACCTGTACGGCTCTATCTTGCAGTGTTGCTTTTTGTAATCATCTCCCAAAGTATTGGAATTTCAATTATACTAAGGCAGAAGTTCAGCGGAATAACGCTTATTATTGGCTTGCTTGCATTTCTAATCCTGCTTTGGAGCCTTACCGAATTTATTGGCTCTTTTAGTAAACAGCGAATGAGCCACCGCGGAAATGTCTCTGGGGTTTCTGTTGTTCTTTTCCTGCAGCGGGCCGCAAAAGTAGCTATAGTGATCTTTGGCATAATTGCCATTTTAGGATCTGTTGGTGTAGATGTTACCACAGGACTTGCCGCACTGGGTATTGGTGGTATAGCATTGGCACTGGGTGCACAAAAAACAATAGAAAACTTTGTTGGGAGCGTCACGGTTATTGCAGATCAACCTGTACGGGTCGGCGATTTTTGTAAGGTGGGTGATACCGTTGGCACTGTAGAAAAAATAGGGATGCGTTCTACCCGCATCCGCACCCTGGCCAGAACTGTAGTGACTATTCCAAACGGACAATTTTCTTCAGAAAATATTGAAAATTACGCCCATAGAGATCGGTTTTGGTTTCATACTGTCCTAAGTCTACGGTACGAAACCACGCCAGACCAGATTAGGTACCTCCTGGTAGAATTACGATCGGTGCTTTATGCGCATCCTATGGTTTCTCCAGATCCGGCAAGGGTACGTTTTATAGAACTGGGTGCAGATTCTATAAACCTTGAAGTTTTCGCTTATGTTACCGTAAAGACTTTTGATGAATTCCTTGAGGTGAGAGAAGATTTGCTTTTACAGCTTATGGATGTTGTTGGAGAAAGCGGTACCGGCTTTGCCTTTCCTTCCCAAACAATTTACTTTGGCCGGGATGAAGGTTTATCTAAAGAAAAATCGAGAAATGCAGAAGAAAAAGTCAGGAAATGGAAAGAAGAAGGAGCACTTCAAATTCCCACTTTTGACCCCGGTAGGATTGAACAGATCAAGGACAAAACGCCTTATCCTCCGGAAGGCTCGACGAAAAGAAACAATGCCGGAACAGGAAAAATTCCTGGGTTGTGAGAAATTCTTTTTTTCTTCCGAAGGAATTGCGACAAAATTTTTATAGAATCTGTATTCTGCTTTAGCCCGGTATGGTGTACCGGCAGATAGAGGGACAAAAATTGCCATTTTTAGGATAGCACCAAATCATCGCAATTTTAAATACCTCTGAATAAAACAAATAGTATATTTGTTGATTTTTTGAAAGACATTTATTAATATGACCTTCCCCGAAATATTAGCTATTCTTTTTGGCGTCCTGGCGCTTATACCAACAATCGCTTCCCTTACAACTTTTGATCAATGGTGGGTTAGAGGTTTCGACTTTCCCAGATTACAGATTAGTGTCTTTATTCTGGCTGTTATTAGCTACTCCCTGTACATTTATTCCTTTGAAGATACGTGGGAAATCATAATTACATCGTTGCTCTTCTTCAGTTTTATCTATCAGGCAATAAAAATATATCCATACACGGTATTTGCCAGGAAACAGGTGGTAAAATCCTTACCTAACGATGAGAATAACCTTATTTCCATCCTGGTAAGCAATGTTCTTACAAGCAATAAAAATTATCATCTTCTCATTTCTCACATTCGGGATTTAGAACCAGATATCGTCCTCACGTTGGAGAGCGATGAGGTTTGGGAAAAAGAGCTGGAGGTTATAGAAAAGGATTATCCGCACACCATTAAGATTCCGCAGGATAATCTCTACGGAATGCACCTTTATTCCAGGCTGGAGCTTGAAGAAATAGAGGTTAAATATATTATTTCTGAAGAAATTCCTTCCATTCATGGCTGGGTAAGGTTAAGAAGCGGGAAAAGGGTGAAAATTCATTGTTTACATCCAAAACCCCCAAGCCCTTCTGAAGATCCTAATTCCACCAACCGTGATGCCGAGCTTTTACTTGTTGGAAGAGAGGTTAAAGGGAATGATCAAACCACCTTAGTATTTGGTGATCTTAATGACGTTGCCTGGTCGAGAACCACAAGGCTTTTCCAGAACCTTAGCGGACTTCTGGACCCGCGAATAGGAAGAGGTTTTTACAATACTTTCCACACGGGATATCCTGTTTTTCGCTGGCCGCTGGACCATGTTTTTCACACTGCAGATTTTTCACTAATCACCATAAAAAGGCTTAAAAGTGTGGGATCTGACCATTTTCCAATCTTTATTCGTCTTAGTTATGAATCTTATGCCGAAGATGTCCAGGAAAAGCCTGAGAGAGCAGATGAGGAAGAAAAAGAATGGGCCGAGGAAAAGATTGAAAAAGCTAACCCAATGGTGCGGAACTTATAATCTTACGGCTCAAAATTCTGAAGACATTTTGCGGTAGCTTATTTCCAACAGAACTTCTAAAAAATTAATACCTTTAAGAAGCTAACTTCAGCTTAAAAATGTCTGAAAAGAAAATATTTTCCTTATCCAGTCTTAGCAGGTCCATTGAAAAAGTGATCCATACCCACTGCAACAAGATTGTATGGATAAAAGCCGAAATAGTAAAACTTAATCATTATCCCAAAAGCGGCCACTGCTATCCCACGCTGGTTGAAAAGAAGAACGGAAAGGTGATCGCAGAAATGCGTGGCAACATTTGGGCTTCCCACTTTGAAAAGATAAATACAAAATTTAAAGCTGTTCTTAAGGAAGAAATCAAAAACGACATGACGGTAGTGATACAGGGCGCTGTCACGTACCATCCAACTCATGGCCTCGCCCTCAACATTATCGATATTGATCCTGAATATACTTTGGGTGAACTTGCCAGGGAAAAGGCAGAGACTATAGAAAGACTCAAAGCAGAAAATATTTTTGCTGAAAATCAAAATTTAAGCCTTCCTGATCTTCCAAAAACCATTGCTGTAATTTCTGTAGAAACCAGTAAAGGATATCAGGATTTTCTGGATGTGATCGATAAAAATCCGTGGGGCTACAAATTTCACCACCTTCTTTTCCCGGCAATTTTACAGGGGGAACGTTCTGTAAAAATGATCCTTGAGCAACTGGAAAATATCAGGAAATATCAGGAAACATTTGATGCTGTTGCAATTATTCGTGGTGGCGGTGGCGAAATAGGCCTAAGCTCATTCGATAATTACCTGCTGGCAAAAAGAATTGCGACTTTCCCACTGCCAGTTTTAACAGGAATAGGGCATGCCAGTAATGAAACCGTAAGCGAACTGGTAAGCTATCAAGGCTTTATTACTCCTACCAAAATTGCGGAATTCCTGCTTCAAAAATACCACGATTTTGCAATGCCGTTAAAGGAGGCGGAACAGAAAATCCAGAATCATACCGCGTGGTTATTCAAAGATAAAAAGAACAACCTCAAGGAGACTGCGAGGCTGTTTTCTTCATTTATCCAGCGCTCCCTGGATCATTCCAAAGCAGAATTGAACCAGTATGTTTTTCAGCTTAAAAATTTTTCCAGGGTAACTATCGAAGAACAGAAAATCAATCTCCTTCAAACACAAAAGGGAATAGCCGCCCTTGCTCAAAAGCCAATTACCGAAGAGCGGAGAAACCTGAAATTCACGCAGGAAAAAATAAACATGCTGTCTCCCGAAAATATTCTGAAAAGAGGTTTCAGCATCACGCGCCAAAACGGAAAAATTATTCGCAATACTGAAGAACTTGAACCTGAAATTTTGCTGGAGACGCAGCTGTATTCCGGTAAAATTATAAGCCGAATAGAAAGATCAACCAAAAAGCCTGAAAATGACTGAAAATATAGATTACACCAGTGCCAATGCCGAATTGCAGGAAATCGTTTCTGAAATGGAAAATTCAGAAATTAGTATAGATGAACTGGATATTAAAATAAAACGTGCTTCAGAACTTCTGAAAATCTGTAAAGACAAACTTTTTAAAACAGAAAAAAACGTTCAGGAGGTACTGGAAGAGATTAGAAACTATTCCATTGGCAACGCGAAATAATCTTTTAAATTTGCCCACCTTCAGAAATTACAAATGAATCCTAACGAATTAAGAACGGTCACCGTTACAAGATATATCACTCCTTTGCGTGAAGGCGGCTCCTTACCTGCCCTTGCTGAAGCTGACGACGATTTTAAATATGTGCTGAAGTTTAAAGGGGCGGGACACGGCGGAAAAGCCCTTATTGCCGAACTGCTGGGAGGTGAGATTGCCAGGGCACTGGGTTTTAAAGTGCCGGAACTGGTTTTCGCAAATCTGCACGAAGCCTTTGGAAGAACTGAAGGAGACGAGGAAATTCAGGACCTTCTAAAAGCAAGTCAGGGACTAAACCTTGCACTTCATTTTCTTTCCGGCGCCATCAATTTTGACCCTGTTGTAACCAAAGTAGATCCTTTGCTCGCTTCAAAAATTGTATGGCTGGATGCGTTTATTACCAATGTAGACCGTAGCTACCGCAATACAAATATGCTTATCTGGCACAAGGAATTATGGCTTATTGATCATGGCGCGTCCTTTTATTTTCACCATTCCTGGACTAATATGGAGAAAAGTGCAAAGACTCCTTTTAACCTTATAAAAGATCACGTTTTATTGCCGCAAGCGTCAAAACTGGAGGAAGTAAACCGGGAATGCAAAGCCATTCTTACTGAAGAAAAAATAAGGAATATTGTAAATCTTATTCCGGTAGAATGGCTCGAATGGGAAGGCGCAGAAGAAAGTCCGGAGGAGATAAGAGAAACCTACGCCCGGTTTTTATTAATAAGGCTGGAAAATTCAGAAGTATTTATAAAAGAAGCAAAAAATGCAAGATAGGCACTTATATGAATATGCTGTAATAAGGGTTTTGCCTAAGGTGGAAAGGGAGGAATTCCTGAATGTGGGGATCATCTTCTTTTGTAAAAGAGAAAAATTTCTGAAAGTTATCTACAAACTCGACGAATCCCGTTTAAAATGTCTTTCGGAAGATATTGACTTTGACCAGATTGAAAAGAATCTGGAATCCTTAAAGAAAATAAGCGAAGGCGCAAAAGACGGCGGACCTATAGCGCAACAGGACGTGCCCTCCCGCTTCCGTTGGCTTACCGCGGTACGCAGTTCTGTAATCCAAACTTCCCGACCTCATCCCGGGATGTGCAGTGAACTGGATGGTACATTTCAGCGGCTTTTCAGAGAAATGGTGCTTTAGATAAGACCTCACGAGGTTTTTAAAACCTGTGAGATCTGGTCGTTTGAAGCTCAACAAATTGAACTTATTTTTGAATTCGTGACACAAAAAATTAAAGATCGATAAATGTCAATTTTATGGCATCACCAAATTGGAAAGAAAATGAAGTACAAGTACTTTTGATTACTGAAATTTAGCATTTTCAACATATGGCATAACCGGCAGTTGCGGATTTGGCAGTCCCAATTTCAGGTTAGTTTACAAATTTTTTTCGTTATCCCAAACAATTGCGGTTATTTAGGTTTTTAGCAAGCATTTCTGAAATTCTGTTATGCCGTCTGCAACAAATTAATTCCAGAAAGTTCCTGCCCGATTTGGTGAATTCCATTTAATATCTTTTCAGTTTGTTTCGCTGAAGGTTTCTTGGTCCCTGAAACATACTGAGAAAGTAAGGTAGTGTTCATTCCAATTTTTTCGGCCAGGAATTTTGCGTTAATCACTTTGTAATATTTGAAAAATTGCTGAAAATCAATTTCAAATTTAATGTCGTTGGGTTCTACCTTTACCTTTTCTTCCTCAAAGTAAAACCCGGTGGCCTCGTAAGTATTATTTATCAATTCGGGAATAGATTGTCCAGTCGTGAAGATTGGATATTCGTTTGAAAATGCTGAAAATCCCGTATCGGTTTTTTCCACTGTCATAATGATTTTTTTCTTCTTAGTCATAACCCTATCTTTTAATTCCAGCGTCTTTTAATATTTTACTTTCCAGTCCCTTACCCATTTCCTGGCTTCCGTGATTTGGAAAAATAATCGTTCCCTTCTTTGTATTGTGTCGCATTTTCACATGCGAACCCTTTTGCGATACTGCATACCAACCGTCATTTGCCAGTATTCGATAAAGTTGGGAACATTTCATTTAGAATCACCATATTTTCCAGATCCTAAAGGTAAACTATAATTTACTTTTTTCAAACAAAAATTTTTTGATTTGACCCTTTCAGCATCTTTAACAACTTTTCCAAAATCCGTAACAAGTCTAAACCCAAACCGGAATATTTTCAACTTCAGGCCTCGTAAAAGCTATTCTGTAATTTCCGGCTCCAAAACCTCCCAAACATTCTGCGCCAGGATTTTCTGACCTTCAGCGGTTGGGTGTATCCCGTCCTGCTGATTCAATTCCGGGTTACCTGCTACGTCTTCAAGCAAAAACGGAATAAGTGCTACGTTATTCTCTTCTGCCAGTTCAGGGAAAATATTCCTGAATTCCGCAGCATATTCCTGCCCTAAGTTTGGTGGGATCTGCATTCCTGCGAGGATAATTTTGATATCCGGATTCTCTTTCCGAACGATATCTATTATCGCCTGCAGGTTTCTCCTGGTTTCTTCCAGTGGCACTCCGCGCAAACCATCATTGGCACCTAGTTCCAGAATAAATACATCAACATTTTGATTCAGCACCCAATCGATACGGTTTCGGCCACCGGCAGTGGTTTCCCCGCTCAATCCCGCATTTATCACTTCATAATTAAGATCTAAAGAATCAATTTTTTCCTGAATCAAGGCTGGAAATGCTTCATTGGGATCTAAACCCATACCGGCCGTAAGGCTGTTTCCGAAGAAAAGAATGGTTTTAGTTTCATCTTCAACAGTAGCAATCTTTTCAGAAGAAATCTCCTCCTCTACTTCATTCTCCTTTTCTTTTTGGGCAGCATCCCCACAGGAAATAAAAGAAAGGAAAAAAAACATCGAACAAATCAGCATCAAGTTTCTCATAGCAGGGGTATTAAATCGAAATCATTTCTTTATTTTGTGATTCTCGAAAAGAAAATAAAGATGGCAAAAATTTTAGAAGTGCACAACCTGGTAAAAAGCTATTCCAGCGGATCAAAAAACCTCACTGTATTGCATGATATTAGTTTTGACATAAAAGAACGTGAAACTTTTGCCATCGTTGGTCCTTCCGGAAGCGGAAAAACCACTTTACTTGGCCTTTGTGCGGGACTGGACAGAGCAGATTCGGGTAATATAACCCTTTGCGGGACAAGTTTAAATTCGCTTAATGAAGATGAAAGGGCTCTGCTTCGAAACATGAATATTGGTTTTGTTTTTCAGGATTTTCAATTGCTGCCAACCCTTACTGCATTGGAAAATGTTGCTGTACCTCTGGAACTCCGGGGTGCAAAAAATGCTGCTGAAAAAGGAAAAGAACTTTTAGAAAAAGTGGGACTCGGAGATCGTTTTAATCACTATCCCTCACAACTTTCTGGTGGGGAACAACAACGGGTAGCGGTAGCCAGGGCTTTTTCCAACGAACCAAAGATCCTTTTTGCAGATGAACCTACGGGAAATCTGGATGCCGAAACCGGCGCAAAGGTAGAGCAATTACTTTTTGAGCTTAACAGGGAAGCAGGAACCACGCTGGTAATCGTTACTCACGACCTGGAACTGGCACAGAAAACTGAGCATGTTCTTAAACTAAAAGGCGGAAAAATTGTTGAAAAAGAAAATTCAGCAATATGAGCAACGAAGAGAACAGTAATCCTAAAAAACCAGGTTTTAGCTGGATTGCAAAAATGTCCTGGCGTGACGGCAAAGCCAGCGGAAAGAAATTAAGCCTGTTTATGGCTTCTATTGTACTGGGAATCGCTGCTGTAGTTTCCATACAGTCTTTTGGCGAAACGCTGAAAGAAAATATCGCGTTGCAGTCCAAATCACTTATGGGCGCCGACTTTATAATTGATAGTGATAATCCTATAAACGAACGGGTAACCGGAATTATAGATTCTCTGGGTGGCGCAGATGGTCGCGAAATTAGCTTTGCGTCTATGGCTGCTTTTCCCGAAAATCAGGGTACTAAACTAGTGCAGGTACGCGGAATTGAAGGTGGTTTCCCCTACTACGGAATAGTGGAAACAGAACCCCAATCTGCTGGAAACGCATACCAGGAAGAAGATGCTGCTTTAGTTGATGAAACCCTGATGCTTCAGCTGGGGATTGCAATTGGGGATAGTATAAAAATTGGTAATGTGAGTTTGCCTATTTCAGGTGCTTTAAAATCTGTGCCTGGCAGCACTTCCCTTTTTAGTTCTGTGGCACCGCCTGTACTTATTCCGTATAAATACATTAGTGAAACCGGGCTGGTACAAACCGGAAGCCGTATAGATTATAAATACTACTTCGTGGCGCCACAAGCCGACATGGAGAAACTGGACGATGAGCTGGATCCTATTCTTGACGAAAACGACGCCGACCTGGACACGCATACTTCCACTAGTGAGCGGCTGGGGCGGCGGTACGAGAACTTTGGGAAATTTCTAAACCTCGTGGCTTTTATAGCACTACTACTGGGATGTGTGGGAATTGCCAGTGCGATAAATATCTATATCAAAGGAAAACTGCGTGCCGTTGCCATTCTTAAATGCCTGGGAGCTACCAAGAGACAAACCTTTCTTATTTACCTTGTACAAATTGCCGCAATGGGACTTTTAGGCGGAATTATTGGTACTGCCGCAGGTCTCCTGCTTCAGCAACTTTTTCCATTATTCTTACAGGATCTATTACCTGTAGATGTAGAGATGGCATTTTCGGTACAGGTAATAGTTATGGGTATTCTCCTCGGAATATTTATGTCGGTATTATTCGCGCTATATCCTTTGATGAGCACGTTGTACGTATCGCCTTTACAGGCTTTGCGGGTACAGGCTGAAGGGGCATCAAAATCGGGAAAAGCAGGGATTTTAGTAGGTCTCGGGATCTTCCTGTTTATTTTCCTTTTTTCATACTGGCTATTGGAGGACTGGCGCTATTCCCTTGCTTTTGTAGCAGGTATTATTGTCACTTTTTCTATCCTGGCGGGTATTGCACACCTGTTTATGAGGGGAATAAAGAAATTTTTTCCCACTTCCTGGGGTTTTGTCCCAAGACAGAGCTTGCTTAACCTTTTTAGACCACAAAACCAGACGCTTACGCTCATTTTAGCCATTGGAGTGGGTACTTTTCTTATCAGCACACTCTACTTCAGCAAAGATCTCCTGCTGGCACAGGCCACTTTAGAATCACAAGCTGAGAGTCCGAATATTATTCTGCTGGATGTTCAGAGTGAACAAAGAGAGGCCGTCAAAAAGGCAATTATCGGCAATGAGCTTGAGGTATTGAGCGATATCCCCATAGTAACAATGAGGGTACAAAGCATCAATGGAAGATCTGTAAACGAAATAAGGGAAGATACCACTTCCCGTGTGAATGGTTGGGTGCTGCACCACGAATTCCGGGTGACGTACCGCGATTCTCTTATTGCTTCAGAAATGCTGGAGCAGGGCGAATGGATTTCCACAGCATCTTCCCGGGATGGGCCGGTGCCAATTTCCATTAGCGATAATTTTGCTGAAGACGCCAAAGTTAGTGTTGGGGATGAACTCACATTTAATGTCCAGGGCGTAATTCTACCGGTTGTTGTTAAAAATGTTCGTACGGTAGATTGGGCGCGGATGCAGCTAAACTTCTCTATTGTTTTTCCTGAAGGTGTCCTGGAAGACGCCCCCCAATTCAGGGTGCTCACTACAAAAGCTGACAATCAAAATGCTTCAGCAGCATTGCAGCAGGAACTTGTTCAGAATTTTCCAAATGTCACGGTAATTGATTTAAGGCAGGTGCTGAGTGTGATCGAAAATATTCTGGATAAAATCTCCTGGCTCATCAATTTTATGGCATTCTTTAGTATTCTTACCGGAATTATTGTGTTGCTGGGCGCTGTAAGAACCAGCAAATATCAAAGAATAAGGGAAAGTGTTCTTTTAAGGACAATAGGTGCTAAAAACAGCCAGATCCTGAAGATCACAGCGCTGGAATATTTGTACCTCGGAATTTTAGGAAGTTTGTCAGGGATTATTTTATCCTTAGTGAGCAGCCAGCTACTCGCCTACTTCCTTTTTGAATCCCCTTTTACTCCTTCATGGATTCCGTTTTTAATCTTGTTTCCGGGAATTACTTTACTGGTACTTATTATTGGGGTTGGCAATAGCTTAAGCGTGATAAAGAGTCCGCCGCTGGAAGTGCTTCGGAAAGAAGTACGATAACTGGCATTTTTCGGGCCTGGCTTAGATTTAGGAAAAAATGCGTTGCACTGCGTAATCCTGAAATAAAGATAAAGACCTTTAAAAGGAAGCATTTTAAAACTGAAGAAGTTATAATCAAATCATTTGTCCAACTCTGCCAGTAAATCCTGAATATCCAGATTCCGGGTGTACATTCTAATTGAACCATCGGGCTTCTTTGGCCATTCGTCTCGTGGCCGGTCCCAGTACAGCTCTACTCCGTTGCCATCGGGATCGTCCATATATAAAGCTTCAGAAACGCCGTGGTCTGCCCCGCCAGTTAGCTTATAATCAGCTTCCAGAAGGCGTTTCAGCATTGCAGCGAGATCTTTTCTAGCAGGATACACGATGGCCGTATGAAAAAGTCCGACTCCATTTTTGGAAGCTGCTGGTGCATCTTTACTGTTCCAGGTATTAAGGGCGATGTGGTGGTGATAACCCCCGGCAGAAAGAAAAACGGCCTGGTCTCCCATTCTTTCTGTAATTTCAAATCCCAGAAGATCATGATAAAAAGTAAGCGCATTATCTATGTTGGAAACCTTCAGATGAATATGACCAATCCGTGTTTGAGCAGGTATTTTATATTTTTCATTCATCTTTCCAAGTTAATAATTTCAGAAATAGCTTCCGAAGAGGTCTTTCCTCAGCATAAAAAATTCTGCAAAAAAAACTCCGGATCCAAAAAGCATCCGGAGCAATGAAATTTTTTAAAACAAAAGGGCTATTTATTCAACCCGCTTTTTATATATCCTGCAAACTCCAATGTTCTTTTGGTCTGATGTTTTATAGCCTTGTGGATAGCCTCGTTCAGGTTATCTGTTCCACCCTTAGAACTTACCCCATATGGGTTACCTCCTGCTCCAAACATCACTTCATCTGTATATGCCGGTGGTACTGCAATAGCACCCCAGTGAAACATGGTTTTGTATAAAGCGAGAAGCGTACTTTCCTGTCCACCATGTGGATTTTGAGCACTTGTCATTCCGCTCACGACTTTGTTTGCCAGCTTCCCCTGGAACCATAATCCGCCCGTCATATCAAAATACGATTGCACCTGTGATGGCAAACTTCCATAACGGGTTGGTGAACTAAAAATAATAGCATCTGCCCATTCCAGGTCGTCCACAGAGGCCGTTGGAACGTCCTTCGTTTCTTCAACATGTTTCTTCCAGTCTTCATTTTGGTTTATCGCTTCCTGCGGCGCTGTTTCCTTTACTTTAAGAAACTTTACTTCAGCTGCCCCCGCTTCCTTTCCGGCTTCGGCTGCCCATTTTGCCATTTGATGGTTTGTCCCTGTAGAACTGTAATAAATCACAGCAAGTTTAACGTCTTTCATAACTTGTTTTTTTGGTTTAAAGTCCTTTAAAATAAGGTTAATATCACAAAAATTTGATAAACAAATTATAAAATATATAAAGCAATTTTTTCTCCAGGAAAAGATTTCAAATGACCTAAAGCAATTTATTGTTGAACAGGCTGAATAAAATAATACCGAATCCTCAATGGAGAAATGAATTCAGACTATTTGAAATAGAAACAGAAGAAGATTATTTCTTCCGCATCATATTTATTAATTTCGCCGAAATTTTCAAAAGCCATGATGAAAATCGCCCGGAGAATAGCATTTTTTCTTTTTATAGTTCTGCATTTCTCCTTTCTGATGGTTAATTTTTATCACGATTCCAATCTTTTTCTCTGGACAGGGCTGCTTTTAATAATCTCCGTTTTAATTGGTGTTGCCTATTTCAAGGCTCCGCGGGAAGATGAAGAACATTTTTTTGAAGATCTCTATACTATTGTTTTTGTGGTTATTGGTGCCGGCATCACATTTTTTCTAAACCAGAAAATACCAATGGGGCCGGTGCTTGCCGCGGGAATCACCGGAACTATTGCCTCCTTTATTCCGGATTTTTTTCGCCGAAAAAACAATTTTATAAAGGAAATTCCTGCTGCTATCTATTGTGGGGCTTTTTTGGGAATGACAGGTCCGGCGGTAAGCGAGAGCTGGATGTTCATTATTCCTGCAGCCGTTATCTCGGGAGTTTTCTACATTTTTTCAAAAAATATTTTTCAGGGCTACGGTGGCAAATTAGGTTCAGTCGCTTTTGGCGGAGTAGTAATAACCTCATCAATTTTATTCTTTTTTTCCGCATGAACACCTTCATTATATTACTAACAGGAGCGGCCGGGGCCACATTAACATACCTGGCCAACCACCGCTTCAGGATGGGTGCGGTAAGAGCTTCTGCCCTGCTCTCCCTGGTGGTGGCTTTAATTTTCTATGTATTTCCCAACCTTCTTTCTTCCTATCTTACAATACATATTCCCCTGGTATTTATGGGCAGTAGTTTTATAGGAATGGTTTCAAGAAAAGTGATGGGGAATATTGTACTACTTGTTATTTCGGGAGTTATTTTTTCTTTGATTTACCTAAATTCAGGTCAGTTTTTCGCCGGTTTTGGAGGCGCTTTGGGAACAACTGCCTGTATTTCCGTTTTAGTTTCTGCAGGCCTTGCTTCAATCCAGAAAAGCAGGCCAATTAAAAAATTTAGACAGTTTAGAAAAAGAAGAAAAGATTAGTATTCGTGAAAAGACATATGCTGATAAGCCGTCTGTAGATTTTGCCATTTTTGCTGAAGTGGCTCACCTTTTTCCAGAACCTTCATGCCCAACTTCGGAATAATTGCCGCTACAGAGTGATAGCAGAATTCTGATAGTTGTAAACCAATGCTGGATACTTCTTTTTCTAAAGGATCTTTTCCGTCGAGATGATTCTCCCAGCTTTTTTCCAGTTTTTGATAAAAAGCTTCGGTTAATCCTGATTTCTGTTCTGAAAATTCTCCAATTTTTCTTGCTACATATTTATAGCGATCCGGCTGAAACTGTTGCCAAAGCTCCTTTTTCTCTTCGAGTAATCCTGAAATTGAATTCCACACCGCCTCACTTATCCCACAAACCACCGGCACAAAACAGGCTCTGGCAAATAGCATAAAAGGATAAGTCGCAAGCGGATAAGATGATTCTCGTGGTTTTTCTAAAAGATTAAAAAAACATGAAGAAGGAATTTCCGCCTCTTCCAGAATAATAGAATGGCTGCAGGTAAGCGGCAGACCTACTGCATTCCAGTCGGGGTCGATATTTACCAATTTTCGAGGCACAACAAATGCCGAAATCTCGCCCTCCTTTCTTGTTACAGCGGTGTACATAGAAGCCTGTTCGCTGCCGCTGCAATAGCTCCACTTTCCGCTAACTTTATATTTCCCGTTGTTCAACTTAATCGCTTCCCCAAAAGGTTTTCCGCTACCCGCAACCAGCGCATCTTTCGGACTAAAATATTTTTCGGCAGTTTCAGTATGCATATAATCTGCAAAATACGCCCCTCCCACTCCTATTGCCAGCAGCCATCCCCAATTTCCGTCCAAAGCAGCAGCATTTTCTATCCATTTGCTGCCTTCAGGTAAAGGAAGTGCGAGTCCGTTATAGGGTTTCCCCAGGAACATTTTAAATAACCCGGCATGGTAATGTGCCGCTAAAGCTTCAGCATTTAATTTACCCTGGGGTCTTTCATTTTCCCTTCTGAAGAAAAAGGAAAACGCATGCTGATTGTCCTTTATCCATTTTTTATCTGAAGTTTTTATGGCTTCAATTGCCTTCTCCCACATGAGATATTCATTTTTCATTTTGTAAAATGCTAAGGAATAAAAAAATAGAAACACTTTGCTCAGGAATTATCAAAACCTTACTAAAAGTCCAGAAGCGTACCAAAATTAACATGGTGTTATAGAAAGCTTCAGAGTATCTTTTTGTGAACCTGAGGGATTATCACGAAATTGAAGAAAAGAAGTTTAATTAAAAGCCAAAAAAAATGATTCAACTTTCAGCAGAAGAGAACGTAGTATACACGATTGCAGAAGAAAAATTAACCGATGAGGATTACAATAAGATCATTCCTTTTCTTCAGGAAAAAATCAGGTCATTTGGGAAAATACGTTGGTACTTTGAGATGCAGGATTTTGAAGGTTGGTCTTTGAGTGCTATGTGGCGGGACGCAAAATTCGATTTTGAGTATAACGAGAATATGGAAAAAATCGCCATGGTGGGAGCTGATGAATGGGAAAAAGGCCTTACCCAATTGATGAAACCCTTTGCCAAAGCCGACGTTAGATTTTTCAAAATTAACGAAAAGCAAACAGCAAAGACCTGGATTAAGGAGTGAAAAATTAAACTCTGTTAAGCAATTCTTATGTGGTAAGATTCTTCAGAAAAAATTAGAAAAAGAATAACATTTGTATGTACAAATATTGTTTAAACATGAACTATATTCGTATTTCAAATACTTCATTTATGGGAAATTTACTTACAGGATTGCACCACGTTACCTCCTTTGCATCCAATCCGCAGAAGAACGTGGATTTTTACGCCGGCATACTTGGACTGCGAATGGTTAAAAAAACAGTGAACTTTGATGCTCCCCATATTTATCACCTCTATTATGGAGATGAACTTGGGCAGCCGGGAACCATCCTCACATTTTTTCCTTATAATGGGATTGGCAAAGGCCGCAAAGGGAATGGACAGGTGACGGTTACCTCCTTCTCTATCCCTGAAAATTCGCTGGAATACTGGATGCGTCGTCTTGACAAATTCAAAATTTCCTATCATAAACCTGTTCAATATTTCAGTAAGGAAACCTCTATATATTTTGAAGATAATGACGGGATGGGAATTGAACTTGTTGCTAATAATAACGATAATCGTCCGGGATTTTCCTACGGACAAATTCCGCAGGAATTTGCAGTAAAGGGATTTTACGGGGTGACGATTGGGCAAAGTAATCCCAAAGCAACATTAGCACTTCTAACTGAAGAAATGGAGCATCAACAAATCCTGGAACAGGAAAACAGGATTCGGCTCACCACTACAGACAAAGCCGGAAGTTATGTGGATGTTGTTACAGATCCCGGTGCGCCAAGAGGTTTGGGAGGTGCGGGAACGGTGCACCACGTTGCTTTTGCCACTCCAAATGACGCTACTCAGCTTGATTTTAGGGAAAAATTACTACAAAACGGAATTTTGGAACCTACTCCTGTACTGGACAGGCAGTATTTCCATTCGATTTATTTTCGGGAGCCGGGCGGAGTATTATTTGAAGTAGCGACCAATGATATTGGCTTTACTATAGACGAAACTGAAGAAAAACTGGGTACAGAATTGAAATTGCCTTCCTGGGAAGAGAAAAATAGAGCCGCGATAGAAAACGGACTCGATCCTATTGAAGTTAATATCGAAAAATTCAGAGACTAATGCACGACTATAATATTACAGAAAAAGGAGCTCTCCTCACAGAAGCTGAGCATTCCATAATTTTGCTGCACGGTCGCGGTGCCAGTGCAGAAGATATTTTGCCGCTGGCAAAAGAATTCAGCATCAAAAATTGCTATTTAGCTGCTCCGCAAGCCACTCATAGCACATGGTATCCCACAAGTTTTATGGCTGAAGAAGAAGCGAATGAACCCTGGTTATCTTCAGCGGTAGATGTTGTAAAACGGCTTATTGACGAAACTGCGGAACATATTCCACTAAATAAAATTTACATTATGGGATTTTCTCAGGGTGCCTGTCTCACGCTGGAAGTTGCTGCAAGATATGCCGCTGAATATGCAGGGATTGCGGCCTTTACAGGTGGACTGATTGGCAATGAGCTGAAAACGGAACGGTACAACGGCAATTTTAACGGAAGTAAGGTTTTTATAGGATCGGGAGATAAAGATCCTCACGTTCCGTTATCCCGAATTAAAGAATCTAAAGAAATCCTGGAGAAAATGGGAGCTGCTGTGCAAATGGAAATTTATCCTGATCGCGCCCATACTATTACGCTGGATGAAATTAACAAAGTAAATCAGCTTCTGTTTTAAAGTGTAGGCCGAAATTTGCCAATTATCGGGCTAAAACTGAGCTGTTTTTAATAATTTTTCTCTTAAGAACCAGACCTGTCAGGTTTTCAAAACCTGACAGGTCTAAAAACAGTAGTACAAAATTGCCATTTTGAGAGGTGCACCAAA
This sequence comes from Autumnicola edwardsiae, assembly GCF_031846505.1. Taxonomy (NCBI): domain Bacteria; kingdom Pseudomonadati; phylum Bacteroidota; class Flavobacteriia; order Flavobacteriales; family Flavobacteriaceae; genus Autumnicola; species Autumnicola edwardsiae. Next base: position 17,003 of record NZ_JAVRHP010000010.1, on the reverse strand, counting down.
AACTGCAAATATCAACCATCAGGAAATCTAACGATATACTTAGATAAAGATTCTAAAGTCTGTCTCCTTCAATCCTGCGAGGTTCTGACAACCTCGTAGGTCTGGATAGACTTCTATTTTTTAAAGTAAAGTTTATCTACAAGGTCAAAAAGGACTTTGCAGGAATTTCTCTTTCTTATAAATTCAATAAACTTTGTATTTGCTTTCAGCTTTGGTAATAAAAAAATGTAACCTAAAATTTGACAATTATTGACCTGCTGTTGTGGAATCAGTTTCGGACCTCATGGGTTTTAAAAACCTATGAGGTCTTTTTAGAAGTGTAGGCCGAAATTTAGCAATTATCGACCTCTTTTGTGAAAATGATCTTTTCAGAAGAAAAATGAGTTCTTTTACAAGAAATTTTTCAAATTAAATGCCAGACCTGTCAGGTTTTAAAACCTGACAGGTCTCTCCAGATAACAGTGTACGCGCCGGAATTTATTATAAACTTTCAGCGATAGTCCGTATCTTTATCTTCTTTAAAACCACACAGAATGAAATTAAAACCACTTAAATTAATCGGAATTTTTGCCTTTGCATCAATCACCACATTGACGCAGGCACAACAAAACGACCAAAACCAAATGGATAATACACTACTGCAGGAATGGGACGGACCTTATGAAGGAGTGCCCTATTTTGATAAAATGGAGGTGGATCTCATAAAACCTGCCATAGAAAAAGGTATGGAAATGCACCTGACTGAAATTGACAAAATTGCCAGCAATCCAGAACCGCCTACTTTCGAAAATACGATTATTCCTATGGAAAAAGCCGGAGAAGCTCTGGATCGTGCTTTTACATATTACGGTATTTACAGTAGCAATGTTTCCAGTCCTGAATTTAGGGAAGTTCAAAAAGAACTTTCCCCTAAAATTTCAGAATACAGTTCAAAAATTTCTCAAAACGAAGCTCTTTTTCAGCGTATAAAAAGCGTATACGAAGAGGCTCAGAAAGATTCCCTGGAAGCTGAGCAGCAAAGGACCATTGAGCTTATCTACAAGGATTTTGAAATGAGCGGTGCAAACCTGAGTAAGGAAGACAAGGAGCGATATGCCGAAATTAATAAGGAACTTTCAAAGCTGTATACTCAATTTTCAAACAATGTACTGGCCGAAGAAGAGAATTACGTAGTTTACCTTGATGGCAATCAAATTAGCGGATTACCGGAATCTTATGTAAAATCCGCAGCTACGGCAGCAGCTGAGCGTGGGCATGAAGGCGAATATGCCGTTACAAACACCCGATCTTCTATGGATCCTTTTTTAACTTATTCTGATGAAAGAGAACTTAGGGAGAAAGTTTGGAGAAATTACTATTCGCGTGGTGATAACCAGGATGAGTTTGATAATAATGAAGTTATTTCCCAAATTCTGAAGCTAAGGGACGAGCGTGTAGAATTAATGGGCTACGACAATTATGCGCAATGGAGATTGCAGAACAGGATGGCTAAGAATCCGCAGAACGCGATGGAACTTATGGAAGCCGTCTGGCCGGCGGCACTTGCAAGAGTTGAAGAAGAAGTAGCAGATATGCAGGCGATTGCAGACAAAGAAGGAAATGATATTACGATCAAGCCCTGGGATTACCGCTATTATGCAGAGAAAGTGCGCCAGCAAAAATATGACCTGGACAGCGAAGAAGTAAAACAGTATCTTGAATTAGGAAGTCTTACCCAGGCGTTGTTTTTCACTGCCGGGGAATTGTTCAATTATAATTTCTCACCTGTAGAAAAAGGTACTGTTCCGGTTTTTCATGAAGATGTGAAAGTTTGGGAAGTGACCGATAAAAATACCGGTAATATTGTAGGTTTATGGTACCTCGATCCTTACGCACGGCAGGGAAAACGTTCCGGAGCGTGGGCTACGACTTATAGAAGTGCTACCGAGTTAAAAGGAGATAAACCGGTATTGTCCTCGAACAATTCCAATTTTATTAAGCCCGCACCGGGAGAACCAGTTTTAGTTTCCTGGGACGATGCTGAAACTTTTTTTCATGAATTCGGGCATGCACTGCATTTTCTTTCTGCAGATGTAAAATATCCAACTTTACAAGGTGGCGTAAGGGATTATACCGAATTTCAATCTCAGTTACTGGAGCGTTGGTTATCTACAGATAAGGTGATCAATCAATTCCTGAAGCATCATGAAACCGGGGAAGTTATTCCGCAGGAACTTGTTGAGAAAATCAAGAAAGCCTCAACATTTAACCAGGGATTTGCTACTACAGAATTCTTGGCTTCTGCACTTATGGACATGAAATATCATACTACAGATCCTGAAAATATCGATCCCAGGGAATTTGAAAAAGAGCAGTTAAAAGAGCTAGGAATGCCGGAGCAAATTGTAATGAGGCACCGTTCTCCACATTTTGGCCACGTATTTTCGGGTGAAGGTTATGCTACGGGTTACTACGGATATTTATGGGCAGACGTTTTAACCTCTGATGCTGCGGAAGCTTTTGCTGAAGCGCCGGGAGGATTTTACGATAAGGAAGTTGCACATAAACTGGTGCGTTTCCTGTTCGCCCCCAGAAATGCCATGGATCCCGCTGAAGCATATAGGAAATTCCGCGGAAGAGATGCCAACATTGATGCTTTGATGAGGGACAGAGGTTTTCCTGTGCCTTCAGATTCTAAGTAAAATTCCGTTAGTTGAGCTGAATTTTAATGTAAAAAATCCCGTTCTGAATATTCAGAACGGGATTTTTTTGTTTCTACTTCATCTGAAAATTCGGAAGAAAAATTATATTTTACTCCCTATACCTACAACGTTTTAAAAACCTTGCAGGATAAACTGGTAATTTCAGAAAGTTAAAAGATTCTAATTTCTGATTATCGGGATTTGGTTTATAAAAAAATTACATTAATTTTTGAACTGAAATATTTCCCAGGCACTTTTAAGCCGATGCTCAAAAATGCTAATTATCGACCTATATGCTGAAGATACACAGCCATTTTAAATTGTATAAACCCTACGGATATTTAAGTCAGTTTATCACGAACGAAAAGCCGAGGAAGAAGAACAAAAAGCTTCTAGGAGAGCTGTTCAATTTTCCCGAAGGCACAATGTCTATAGGACGGCTGGACCAGGACTCTGAAGGTTTGCTTTTACTGACTACAGATGGCAAAGTGAGTGCAGAAGTGACCGGAAAAAAGGTTGAAAAGGAATATTTTGTGCAGGTAGACGGACAAATTACGGAAGAAGCTGTTGTAGCGCTTTGTGAGGGCGTGGAAATTAGCATAAACGGAAAAAAGTACCAGACGCTGCCTTCAAAAGCACAATTATTGACTGAAAAACCTTCATTTCCCGAAAGAGCGAAAAAGATTCGGGACGAGCGGCATGGCCCTACCAGCTGGATATCCATTACGATTACAGAAGGCAAATTCCGGCAGGTAAAAAAGATGACTGCAGCCGTAGGTTTTCCTACATTGAGATTGGTAAGAGTAAGAATCGGCAACGAAAAACTTGAAAAGATGCTACCGGGAGAGGTAGTTGAAAAAGCCAATTTTCGGCTTTAATGACCTACAGCTTTACCATCATAACTCCTGGAATCTGCAGCGCCATAAAGCAATCCGCTTTCAGGATCAATATAAATTCCCATGGCCCTGCCTTGTGTGCTCCTGGTTTTCAGCTCGTGCCCTAATTCCTGATAAATCCTTTTCGTGTCCGGAGAAAATCCCCATTCTTCAAAATAAGTGGTGTCCGGCAGCCATTGATGATGAATTCGTGGAGATTCTATCGCTTTTGCAATGTCTAAACGGTGATCTATTACATTTACAATTACCTGCAAAACGGTATTGATGATGGTCCTGCCGCCCGGGGAACCAATAACTAAGACTGGTTTGCCGTTTTTTGCCACAATTGTTGGGGACATGCTGGAAAGCATTCTTTTTTCCGGAGCTATAAGATTTGGCGCTGTCCCAATTTTCCCTTTGGAATCTGTGTAACCCGGAATAGGATTAAAATCGCCCATTTCGTTGTTCAGCAGAAAACCTGCACCTTCAACTACATGTTTGGAACCGTAGGATTGCTCCAGCGTGTACGTAAGGGAAACGGCATTCCCCTCTTTATCTACTACGGAAATATGCGTGGTTTCCGGACTTTCATATTTTAAATGTGCTTCTGAAAAATTTGCAGAATCACTTACTGAAGCTATATCTAAATTAATCGTTTCCCGAAGTTTCGCAGCATAATCTTTGGAGGTCAATTTATCCAGGGGCATATCAGGATTAAAATCGGGATCACCGAGAAATAACGCCCTGTCTGCAAAGGTACGGCGCATAGCCTCTGTCATTACATGCAAAGAGGCTGCCGAATTTAAGCCCATTGCTTCTATATCGTAAGCTTCGAGAATATTCAGCATTTCTATAACCGCAACCCCGCCAGAGCTTGGCGGCGGCATTCCAATGATTTTGTATCCCCTGTAGTTTCCGGTAACCGGCTTTACTTCCTGTGCTTTATAAACGGCGAGATCTTCCGAAGTAATAATTCCGTCGTTTTCCTTCATATAATCAACAATAAGCTTCGCTGTTTTACCCTGATAAAAACCCGCAGCACCTTTCTTCTGAATTCTTTTGAGTGTTTTTGCCAAATCCAGCTGCTTCAGGGTTTCTCCCGGCTGATAAGCTTCTGTCCTGTTCTTCAGAAAAACTTTTGCAGTAGAAGGATATTTCTCTTTATTATTCAATAGCATTTCAGAAAAAAAGTTCATATCCCGGCTGAACGGAAAACCATCTTCAGCTAAATTTATAGCAGGATTAAGCAAATGTTTCCAGGATAAACTTCCGTATTTCTGGTGGGCCAAAAATAAGCCTGCGACCGTGCCGGGAACTCCTACAGACAAAAGCCCTTCGTGATTGGAGTTATCTTTAATTTTACCATTTTCGTCCAGAAACATGTCCCGGCCCGCCGCCAATGGTGCTTTTTCCCGAAAGTTAATAGCAGTTTGCATTCCCTGATTATCATGATAAACCAGGAATCCGCCGCCGCCAAGATTACCTGCAGAAGGCAAAGTCACTGCCATGGCAAAAGCAGTGGCCACTGCCGCATCTATCGCGTTCCCTCCCTCGTATAAAATCTGATTTCCCGCTTCTGAGGCTAAGTAATGGCTGGTCACTACAATTCCATTTTCTGCAGGAACAGGAATCCTTCCGCCCTGTCCCAAAAGAGGGTTTAGAAAAACTGATAGCGTAAAAATTGTAACGATTGCAAACTTTGTTTTCATATGTAATCATTGAAGCTTAAACCTACAGAAATTGTGAGTAAGAAAAAATAAAAACAATACCGGGAAATAAAAAAAGCCGCAAAAATGCGGCTTTTTGTATCAACTTTTAAATATTATTCTACAGCTTCTAAAGAATCATTTTCCACATTCACAGTATCTATTTCTACTGCTGAAGAATCTGCCATATCCTTATCTTCTCTGAATATTTCTCCAATACTATTAAATGCATCCAGGTTTACGTCTCCTTCTTCCATGCTCTTCAACAATTTCATTAAACTCGCAGGGTTCATATCCTCACCAAGCACGCGTGCAACACCCATACCTTTAGAATTATCGAATCCAAATACAATAAATTCATCGATCGCCTCTTCATCTCCGGTAAAATATACCTCTGCCCCGCGTTCTCCAGATCCATACCTAATCAATAGTTGGTACTCTTCATCTTTAAGAATATTTTCAAGTTCCGCTTTTTCTGTAGTAAATTTTTCGTTCCCATCCTTAATTGGATAAGCGAGAACGTTCACTTTTTTTACAGTTTCCAATGTTGCACGTTGATCTTCACTTAAAGATTCGCTGTTTGCAAACATACTTACAGGCAAATCAATCGCTAAAAATTCTTTATCACTCTGATTTTCTACGTAGTACTCCTGAAGTGTAGGTTCATTATTACAGGAAAGAAGCACTAAAACCGCTGCCAGACAGCATACTGTTTTTAAGATTTTCATGATGAATAGGATTAGGATTTATTATTTACATTTTTCAACTCTTCGGCACCCGGCACTTTTAAGTCAGAAGCCAGTTTGGAAAGTTGGGAAAGGTCAATTTCACCGGTAATTTTTACGATCATAGACATGGCATCCCCCTCGTTCTGCCCTTCCATAAACATAAATAGTTCGCTTACAGAAGTATCGTTTTTCCCAGGCCTGGAATAAAATTTAATTGTTTTTCCGTTCTCGGTGACCCTCATTAGCTGTTCAAGGGAACCTTTCTTCAGGTAAGCCGTTACATCATCATTCATCTGAGATCGTAGTCGCGAATCTTTGGTGGTAAACATTTTTATTTCCTTCAGATTTTCGATTAACCTAAGATATTGCTGAGCTTCGGGATCGCTGTCGCTAAGATCCAGGTCTGCCAGCATTTTAAACATTTTACTGGTCATTACCACGCCGTCTACTCCTTTCATTCCGTCATATTTTTCAAAAGACTGGGCGTTACTAAAGACAGAGCTTAAAGCTATTACTACTAAAAAAATAATTGTTCTCATTTGTGTTATTTTAGATTGATAAATTTGTTTGCGCTGTTAATTTCTTTTAAATGTACAAGTTCTTCTTTGCCATCGTTCATATATCCTGAAACCAGTAAAAGGGTTTGTTTAGCTTGCTTATAGGTTGTTTGCTGTTCTTCTGTCATTCCCATATCTCTGTGCGCTGTACCGGCATGTGGTTTATTTTGATAAATAAAAACTCCCAGTGCAAGCACAATGCTAGCAGCAATTGCCATCCAGGTATAATTTTTCTTTGCTTTTCCCCCAACAGGATTTTTGCCCTGATAGGTTTCTTTTCTCACTCTGGATGTATACCCAAAAATAATACGGTAGGGTTCCAGATGCGAAGGTACTGTGCGCGTCCTAAAGAATTCGCTTAACTGTTTTTCCTCTGCAAGGGAAGTTTTCCCTTCCTCATACTGCTCTATTAATCTTTCAACTTCTCTTAACTCCATAATCATGTTTCTTCTTTAAACCTTCTCTTATTTTTTTTCTTGCCCGGGATAAGGCCACCCGAATTGCTGTAAGCTCCATTCCCACTACTTCAGCAATTTCTTCAAATTCGTACTGTTCCACATCCCTAAGCTGAAATATCACCTGTTGTTGCTCCGGAAGTTCTTTTAAAATTCTCTCTACCCAGGAGAGTTCGTCCTTAACTTCCATTTCCTTCTGAAGTGAAATCGTATCACTCTCGTAATTTTGATGAACAATCCTAAGATTATTGTTATATTTTAACTTTAACTGGTCCAGGCAATAATTTTTAGTTACCGTCATGGCATAAGCCTCTACATTGGCATACTCCTTGATATTTTGTTTGCGACCCCATAGTTTCAGCATAACTTCCTGGGTGGCATCTTCTGCTGCTTCTTTCGAAACCAGCAGCCTTAATGCCAGTCTGTACATTTTATCCCTTGCGGGATTAACTTTACTAAGGAACTCCTGTTGTGTCATTTGGTTTTTGGTCGGTTGTAAGAACCCTTACATCATTACGACGAATAGGAAATACTTTTGTTACAATAAAATTTTGAAATAAAAGGATTGTCCTTACATTTAAAACAGATATAATCTAACAGTAAACATATGAAATTAAATAAATTGTTATTGCTCCTTATTTTTAGTACCACACTTCTTACCTCCTGCTCCGAGGATAACAACGACGAAATAAATCTCGAAAATCTGGAAGTCGAACAATTTATTTATAGAGGGATGAACGATTATTATCTTTACAAAAGCGATGTGCCGGAATTGGCCAATGATTTTTTTGCTAGTGGGGCAGACCGTGATGAGTTCCTTGCAGATTTTGCAACACCCGAAGATCTTTTTAGCGATGGGCTGCTAGCTCCACAGGATCGTTTTAGTTTTATTACCAGCGATTATATAGCTTTGGAAAACAGCTTTAGCGGAATTGCAACAACTACCGGAGTGGATTACCGACTTTATGGTTTTTCCAATACCAATGATTTGTTTGGAGTAGTGAGATATATTATTCCAAACAGTAATGCAGAGGGAGAGAATATTAAGAGAGGGGATCTTTTTACCCGGGTAAATGGAGAAAACCTCACCAGAGATAATTACCGTACGCTACTGGCCAGTGATCAAGTTACATTTACTTTAGCTTCTATGGAAAACAACACTGTTTCTGAAACTTCTGAAACAGTAACCATCGCCAATGAAGTGCTGGTCGAAAACCCTATTCTTATCACGAAAACTCTGGATGTTGAAGGAATGAAAATTGGGTACATCATGTACAACAGTTTTGTAGCAGATTTTGATGATAGATTAAATGCAGCTTTTAGCCAATTAGATGCTGAAGGAGTTACAAAATTAATTCTCGATCTTCGTTATAACGGTGGTGGCCGCGTAAGTTCAGCAACAAGGCTGGCGAGTATGATTACCGGCCAGTTTACAGGAGAAGTATTTGCGAAAGAACAATGGAATGAAGAATATCAGAATTTAATAGAAACCGCCTATCCTGATCGCCTTTACAACAGGTTTACAGAAAATGTAGATGATGGAGAACGTATAAACAGCCTTAACCTTACCGATTTGTACGTGATTACCTCATCTTCTTCGGCCTCAGCAAGTGAATTAATAATTAATGGGCTGGATCCTTATATCGACGTTCAAAAAGTGGGTGATACAACAACCGGAAAATCTCAGGCTTCAGTCACGTTGTACGATAGTCCGGACTTTGATCGTGAAAATGCTAATCCAGATCATACTTATGCTATCCAACCACTGGTCTTGGAATCTGTAAATTCTGAAGATGTTTCTGTACCTTATAATGGCATTATTCCAGATGTGGCTATTGAAGAAATTATATCAAATTTGGGTGTTCTGGGAGAACCTTCAGACCCTCTATTATCGGCAACCCTGGATCTAATTACCGGTAACCGAAGATCTTATCCTGAAAGAAATTACAATTTTAAAGAATTCAGCGAATCTGGTAATAATAAACCAAATTACCAAAGGATGTATATTGATGAGCTGCCTCTTATTTCAGAAAAAAAGCTGAATTAAAAGGGCTATTGGTTTAAAAAAGAGATCGTCCAGGAATTCCAGTCTTCGCCTTTAGCTTCAGTCATTTATAAGCTGAAAGAGTTAAAATAAGCCGAAAATTGCCATTTTTAGGCGGTCTCTTTTATAGTTATTTTTTATTGAAACCAGAAGTAATTAGTCATTAAAATAGAACCCTCCTGGTTCTACCCCAACCTGTATTTGCTGAACAAATTCTCCACCGGTAGTATAAACTTCTATATAACTACCTTCTCCATCATCGGCTATAAAAATCCGCTCATTTTCTACTTCAAAAATATTGATAATTCCCTCTTCAGAATTGCTGTTGTAAGTTAAAACTGGTTCTCCAGGTCCTTCAGTAGTTACCAGAGGCAGCGTATAAACTGAAGCTCCCGCAGTAAAATAAATGGTCCCATCTTCAATATCGATATTAGAAGCCCCGGCATGGATGGCCGAAAAAACAGTTTCTGATCGCACTGTTCCTGTAGTTTTATCTATTTTTTGCAAACCACCTGCAGACATGACGTAAATAGTATTCCCTTCAATTTCAAAGGAATCATAGCCTTGCTTTGCAGTAATCCTCCTTAAAACAGCATTGGAAGCAGGGTCGAAAACACTAATATTACTTCCAGCTCCCGAAATTGAACTCTTTATGTAAAATAATCCAGAGTCTTCAGTAATATATTCGGCATAATCCCCAACAATTATTTTTCTTCTGGTCTGCAGGCTTTCAGTATCTATAATAGCCAGATAATCATCCTCTTTAGTATCAGGATCAGCGAGGTTGGTTACGTAGGCCTTTCCGTTTTTCACAAGGCCGTACATGGGTACAGAAAGACCGCTGTTTATTCTTCCCACCAATTCAAAAGTATACCTGTTTATAACCGTGATCATGCTGGTATCACTGGAAATGATGTATGCATTTTCATCATCAAAAAACATGGACTGCGGAGAAATTCCAATACTGTCTTCTACATTTACGGTCGCAAATATGTCCTGCTCTACTTGCTGTAAATTATCACTTATATAAGTAACTGTTCCTGTAGTATCCCGGCTTTTATTTAACACAAAAAATCCGTTGATATATTCCCCATCGGGTTCTATTTCAGGTACATCTCCATCATCATCATTACTACAGGAATTTAGTAAAAGCAGGCCAAAGAGGCCCAATGACAGTAATTTGGCAATTTTCATAGCAGGTTAAGTTTTTAATAGTAGATAGTTACAAATCAGCCGCCGACTCTGAGGCTCGAATCAGCAGCTGTTTTTAGTCTTTAAATGAACAAAAATCTTACCACAGAATGGCATAGGACACTCATAAAATCTTAAAAATTTTCCTTCTGATCTGTTACACAATAATATAGGTATAAATTTCATCAGTTTTCAGCTAAAAAAAAGCCCCGTGAAATTCACAGGGCTTATCAATTATTACAGGGCGATATTTGCCAATTTTAGTCGTTGAAGTAGAAGCTGTTGGGATTTATTCCTACCGAAAATTCATTCATCAATTCACCTGAAAGTGAATATAATCTAACTGCTCCGGCTGAAGAATAATCCCTGGCATCACCTGTCCAAATAATATCATCCTCAACCTCAAAGGAGTAAAGTGTAGTTACTTCATCTAAATCAAATAAACTCTCCTCAGGAAATTCAGTGGCATCTTCAGCCATCATGTAAACAGACTTACTTGCTGTAAAGTAAATCATATCGTCTTCAATATCTAAATTCTGAGGGCTGGTGATATCTTCAGGAAAATTTATAGTGGAAATTTCTTCATGTGAATTAATATCGAATACCTGTAATTGAGAACCTGAAAGTGCATATAAGTTATCATCTTCAATTTCAAAAGAGCTTAAACCCTGGTTTGTTGTGAAGGTGTAACTTATAGAATTTGAAGATGGATCAAAGACATGTACCGAATTTCCATTGCCAAAAGATGATCCTTGTACATAAATAAGCCCATCTTCTTCCAGAACTTTATCAAGATAGGTACCCGCAACAAGCGTTTGTTCAACTTCCAACGTTTCTAAATCGATAACGGCGATATAATCATCTTCTCCCGTATCAAATCCGGCCAGGTTAGACACATAAGCTTTTCCATTATGAGCTACCCCGTAATATGGAATATTTAAGCCACTATCTACACTTGCTACATATTCAAAAGTATAACGATCTACTACTGTAATCAAATTAGAGCCGTTAGAGATAATGTATGCTAAGTCGCCATCAAAAAATATTGACTGCAGATAGCCGCCTAATCCCATCCCAGGATTCACGCTTTCAAAAATATTATTTTCTACACTTGAAAATTCTTCATCTAAAAATGAAACCGTACCTTGAGATTGGCTACCTTCATTTAAAATAATTACGCCTTCAGAATAGCCCCCTTCAGGTTGTGGCTCTGGTTCATTAAAATCGTCGTCACTGCTACATGAGCTAAAAATTAAAGAACCTGTAAGAGCCGTAAATGCTAAGAATTTGTTGATTTTCATGTTTAGTTTAAGTTTAAAATTTAAAATTTAGATAAAGATTATAGTTGATTCCCGGCATCCACCGGTCTTCCACATTTTGATATTCTGTATTGAACAGGTTATTTATTCTTCCTCCTGCCTCCCATTTGCCTTTCTTATCAAGATCATAACTGACTCCCACATTCGCCAAAACATAACCTGGAAGCTCCCCGCTATAATCGGTCCTGGTATAAACAGAACCATTATAAAGCACCTGCACTACAGGCGTAAACCGGTAATATTTATAACTTACATTCGCGGTGATCTTGTGATATGGCACATAAATTAACTGCCGGTTGGTTTCAGCATTTTTAGAAATGGTATAGGCATAAGTGGCGTTTGCGGTGAGCGTTTGGTTTTCTGTAACCCGGCTGTTCCAGTTCAGGTAAGACTCCAGGCCGTAAATGTTTACTTCATTTTCGTTTATGGGACGCCAAACCCCGCCTTCTCCCGGTAACCAACGTATCATATCATCAACATGGTTATAATAGGCAATAAGTCCGCTTTCGAAATTTTTAAAATTGAAAACGTTTCCAATTTCCGCCTGTAACGAAGTTTCAGGATTTAAATTGGGATTCCCGGCAGAAGACCAGTATAAATCGTTGTATGTGGGAATTCTAAAGTTTTTGGAACCATTAAACTTTAGTGTGTAAAAACTATTAACCTGATAAGCTGCGCCAAGGGAATACAACAGCGGACTCTCATAATTATTGGTGATCTCTTTTCTTAGTCCCGCTTCATATTGAAATGCTGAAGTTACATAATGCTTTCCAAGGACTGCTGCAGAAAAAATATTTCTGTCGTTATTACCCAGGCTACTGCCTTCCCCGTTGGTGTGAGTATTCTGGATTACTGCATTTAAAAGCACATTTTCGCCTGCTTTATAGTTCAAATCATATTTGGCAATAAAACTTTGTGCTTTTCCGTAGGAATAATTATCCGTTTCAATATTTCCAAAATACCGGTAATTTTCACTTATAAAAGCCAGTCTTGCAATTTGTTTAAAATCTGAAAAGTTAGTGCTCCATTCCAGTAAATTCCTGTTATTAAGATCAAGGTATTTTGTACGATTTTCCGAAGGACGAATCAGCGAGAAATGTCGTTCCCCATCATAAATTTCACTAATAAATTTTAAAGTATTATTGGAACTAAATCGGTAACCTAAAGCAACATTTGCAGCATTATTGAAATATTCTCCATTTAAATTTTTGCCGCGGTCATTGGGATAATCATAATCGTTATCACTGCTGTTCCTTGAAATTGCCAAATTCAAACTCCAATTATTTTTCGATAATTCGAGATTATAACGCGCATCAACAGTATTAAAACTGCCATAGCGCAAAAGAAGATGTTGTTGCTGCTTGTTTTTGAATGATAAATAATTGTTTAGATGAATGCTCCCGCCAATCGCGCCGGTACCATAAACCACACTTCCCCCACCTCCGCGAACCGAAATCTGATCGTAAGCGGCGGTGTTTACCGTATTGAAATCCAGCTGACCATTAAACTGAGAATTAATATTGATCCCATTCCAGATCACCGCTGTTTGCGAGGCGGTTGTACCACGAAAAGATGGTGATGATACCATTCCGCGCCCATTTTCTTTAAAATAGATATTGGAGTTAAAACTTAAAGCCTCCGTTAATAGCGGTTCATTTTTAGAAAGTAATGAATCTGAAAGTGCATTGATATGTTGACCGGTAGAAAACTTATAAAGCTTAACATCGCTAAGCAAAACCTCGTCCAGCTGAGTTATGGAATCTCTTTGTGCACACGCTGGTATCGTGCACCACAAAACAAGAAATAGAATAAAGAATTTTAAATTTTTCATCTGCCTCTGACTCTTATCCCGAAAGTCTCGATTTTAAAGTTGAATTTTGGCAGGTCTCCTGGCTTGCGTCTTGTTGTTTACCTTCCCATTCCAAAAGAACAGTGGTATTTTGAAGTAGTAACAACAAGCATCCCTTATCGGGACTTAGCTCACAGTTGCGGGAACAGCTCAGGCTTAAATGAAGTTAGAGATTAGAAGTATGAAATACGAAGTAAAAATTTACTTCTAATTTCCAATTTCTTAATTCTAACTTCTTCCTGATTCCCTTTTAATCGATGCTGAAAACAACAGCATCAAACCAAAAAATTTCACTGCGAAAATAAACATTTAGATTTGTTGACCGCATAAATTTTTAATAATCTTACTTTTGAAAATCTAAAATGTTTCTTTTGAAAAAAATACACTTTCTTTTAATCCTCCTGATTTTTACCGCCTGTAAAAATTCTGAAGAGCAGTCAGAAAAAAGGCAATTATCACAAGGTAAGCAAGTTGAGATTTCTCATGCCACGGGTTTTGAGATTGAAACGTTCGGGAGTTATTCAATAATTGAAGTAAAAAGTCCCTGGCCGAACGCTGAAGAAAGTTTCAAATACTTATTAGCTGAAGAAGATGCAACTATTCCTGAAGGAGTTAAATACGACCAAAAAGTAGAAATTCCGGTAGAGAACGTAGTGGTTACCTCTACCACCCATATTCCCGCACTGGAAGCTCTGGAGGAAGAAAAAACCCTTAAAGGTTTTCCAGGACTGGATTTTATTTCTTCAGTGAGGATGCGTGAACTTATTAATGACGGAGCGTTAAAAGAGCTGGGTAAAAACGAAAATTTAAATACCGAAATCTTAATAGATCTTGAGCCCGATGTCGTAATAGGTTTTAGTATAGACGCAAATAACAAGGCCTTTGAAACCATTCAAAAAACCGGAATACCCGTAGTTTACAATGGCGACTGGACAGAAGAAACTCCTTTAGGTAAAGCAGAATGGATTAAGTTCTTTGGTGCTTTTTACAATAAGAATGAAGAATCAAAAATTATTTTTGAGCAAATTGCTGCAGGTTATGCTGAAGCTAAAGAACTAGCAAAAACTGCAGAAAAGCAACCAAAAGTAATTGCCGGCTCGATGTATAAGGATCAGTGGTACATGCCTTACGGAAATTCGTGGCAGGCAACATTTATAGAAGATGCCAATGCACAATATGCCTATGCTGAAAGTGACGGTAATGGCAGCATGTCTTTATCTTTTGAAAGCGTTCTTGCAGACCATCAGGACGCAGATTTTTGGATTAGTGCCGGACAGTTTACTTCTTACGAACAGCTTTTTTCTACTTCAAAACATTACCGCCAGTTTAAAGCGGTACAGGATAAGAACGTTTACAGCGTAAGTTTGGTTAAAGGAGAAACCGGCGGAGTGGTTTACTTTGAACTTGGTCCACAACGGCCCGACCTTGTTCTTAAAGATATGATCTCTATTTTTCATCCCGATTTGCTTCCTGATTACCAACGCACTTTTTATAAAGCTTTAGAAGAATAGCATTTTTAGAACCAGATTAAAATTTGAATTTAGTTGAATTATTCCAAAAATTATTTCCTACTACTTTTCCTCCTTTTTTTTGGAGTAATTTTTCTTATATTACTTAATATCGGACTGGGTTCTGTAACTATTCCGCTAAAAGATATTTTCGCTTCTATTTTTAATGCTGAAGTTTCGCGCGAAACCTATAGTTACATTGTGTTGGAATATCGGCTACCTAAAGCTATAACCGCAGTAATAACGGGTTCTGGCCTTGCTATTAGTGGTTTACTCATGCAAACGCTTTTCAGGAATCCGCTGGCAGGACCTTATGTCTTGGGACTTAGCAGTGGCGCCAGCCTGGGAGTCGCAATAGTAATTATGGGAGCATCCATATTTGGCGGAGCGTTTACAGGTCTTTTTCTCTCAAAATGGAGTCTGGTGATCGCCTCCAGCCTTGGAAGCCTTTTGGTGTTGATCGCGGTAATGTTAGCTTCAGTAAAACTTCGGGATACGATGGCAATATTAATTATCGGACTAATGTTTGCCAGTCTTACAGCAGCAGTGGTAAGCGTACTTTCCTATTTTAGTCCCGCAGCACAATTACAACAATATGTCTTTTGGTCCTTTGGCAGTTTAGGAAATCTTTCCTGGGGAGAGGTCTCTATTTTGGCAATTTTCTGGTTTGTGGGAATAATTATCGCTATTTCATGTATAAAAAACCTCAATACACTGCTCCTGGGAGAACAATATGCCAGAACCCTGGGAATGAGTATCCAGAAGAACAGGTTTAAAATTATCCTGGCCACCAGTCTCCTTGCAGGAAGTATTACGGCCTTTGTTGGGCCTATTGCTTTTGTGGGACTGGCGGTACCACACCTTATCAGGCAAATTATACCGGTAAACAATCACAGTATTTTGCTGCCTGCGGTAATATTGGGAGGCGCTGCCCTAATGCTTATATGTGATATTGCAGCACAATTGCCGGGTAATGAGTTTACATTACCAATTAACGCCATCACTTCCTTAATTGGGGCCCCTGTGGTCATCTGGTTGCTGGTAAGAAAAAGAAGGTTTCTATTTTGAAAGAAAAACACTCCCATAGCATTTTAAAAACCGAAGCTTTAGACATTGGATACAAAAAGAAGGCTTTTGTAAATAAAATTGCTTCAAATATTAATATTGAAGTAAATGAAGGGGAACTGGTAGCTGTTATTGGAGTTAACGGGGTTGGAAAATCCACCTTCTTACGTACTCTCAGCGGAATTCAGCAGCCACTTTCCGGAAAGGTGCTTGTAAATAATACCGAAATTGGTAAAATTGAAGCCCTCGCCATGGCGTCCCTGATTAGCCTTGTTTTTACAGAACAACCTGTTTCTAAAAACTTAAGTGTTTTTGAACTCGTAGCGCTGGGAAGGCAGCCGTACACAAACTGGATTGGAAGACTTGACAAGAACGATTTAAGGCAAATTGTGAAAGCACTTAAACTCGTAAATATTGAATCCATTCAGGAAAAAAAATGTTATGAACTTAGTGACGGCCAGATGCAAAAGGTGCTTATAGCCAGGGCCCTTGCGCAAAATACACCGTTAGTTATTCTGGATGAGCCTACCACACATCTGGATCTTTACCACAAAGCCTATGTTTTTAAATTACTGAAGGATCTTACCAGGAAAACCAAAAAAGCTATTGTATTTGCTTCTCACGAGATTAACCTCGCAATCCAGCTTTGCGATAAAATTATTTTGATGCAGAAGGACAAAATTCAGATGGGAACCCCCATAGAGTTGTTAAACTCCGGCGTGTTTTCTAATGTTTTTCCTTCAGATGTTATTTTTTTTGATGATGACACTTCTTCTTTTAAGATTAAAACCTGAAGACAATTTAAACAGGTCGTATTTATCTGGACAAAACATTTAATTATCTTTGGAAAGAAATAGCTTTCCCTGGATGAACGAATATCTTCTTTTCTTTTTAATTTTTATTACCGCTCTGGTTTTGGGTATTTTCATCGGAAACCTTTTTACGCGCTTGAAGAACAGAACCGAAAAAACCCTGCTTCAGGAGAAAATAAATCAACTTTTACTACAGGTAGAAGAGTTCAAAAA